>JAPLFQ010000024.1 GCA_026390595.1 Ignavibacteriales bacterium | reverse complement strand
GATCAGAATAGTAACGGCCAAGCCCGCTGAAAGTTCCGACCGGCCTGGCCGCAGAATCGGCCCGGACTATTTCAGTACCGTCATCGCCTTTGTTTCCACGTACTGACCAGCCTGCAGACGATAGAAGTATACTCCGCTTGGTACGCCCGCATTCCATTGAACCATGTGGAAGCCGGCTTCTTTGTTCCCTTCCGCCAGTGTCGCGACACGCTGACCGAGTGCGTTGAAGATCTGCAGCGACACGTTGGAAGCCTTAGGCAGTTGATAGTTGATTGTCGTGCTCGGATTGAACGGATTCGGGTAGTTCTGCGAGAGAGCAATGCGTGACGGCAGCCCGTTTTCGACGGACTCCAAGCCCGTCAGAAGCGACGCCCACGACCTGCTGACACGGATGCCGTCGAGCACGAGGGTTGGTGCGGACGTGGCAGTCCCCTGTCTCAGCGTGACGTACGCCAGATCCACAGCATCGGTCTTGGTCGTGTTCACATACGCGTTGATTTCGGCAGTCGATGGCTCCGCCGCGATGCTTGTTCCCGAGGCAAATACGTAAAGGTTGATGGGATCATTGAGAGTGTCTGCCGCGGGTCCCGCAAACGAGTACTTGAGGACTGCGAGATACGTTGTATTGAGGTTGTAGACCGTGTTTCCATAGAGCGAACCGCCGGACACTTCGTTGCTCTTGTTGATTCCGAAACTGAAGCCGGCCCCCGAGCTCTTGATGTGCACACGAGCGTAGTAGTTCGTCTGCGAAGCCGAAGGAGAAAGCGCAATGAAGTAATCTCCGGTGAGAGCGGCCGACACATTGATCATGAACGAGAGATACACGCTTCCGGAATTGACGGTCGTAAACCCCCTGTAGACATCCTGCCCTGTGTTGGCCATCGGCAGGGCGTTGCCGACACCAGAGCCCGGGTACCCGGCAAATGTCAGGCTTCCGGACGAACCAACCGTCAGCGGGTTGGTAGTGGTAGTACCGCTGATTGTCCAGCCGGCAGAGGTCAGGACTGTCCCGGCGGCGGCACTGAACTCATCACTCATAAGGAGTTGTGCGTGAAGGGACGAAGCGGCGACGACAAACAGAAACAGGAAAAGAGAAATTCGAGCAATGATCTTCATGCTACTCCTCCGAATGTGGTAATGACGAACTGGCGTTTTCTTCATGAGAATATAGGAAAGCTCTTCATGATATGCTCAGGAAACTGCGCGGAGAGTATTGGAGCTATCACTCCTCTCTGAACCTGAACGAAAACTCGTCTGCAAGCGCTCTTCCCTTCGCCGTGAGCAGAATCCTGTAGATTGTGTTCCCCCAACTCGAGAGGAGTCTCGGGTCTTCGATCGGGATTGTATCGATGCGTACGGAGAACCTGTCTTTGTCATACGAAAGGGAGATCGGTCGACGATTGCTCTGATCGCTCCCGGGGAGGAGATGAACCGTTCCTCGTTTATCATCGGTTGGAGTGCACACTGTCATCAGACTGACCATAACGGGCTGACGCATTTCTTCCAGCTCATAGCGATCTGTGATGACCACGTCTTTTCCGCGGTTCAGCTGAACGCTTCGTTCCCACACTTTCACTTTTGCTTCCGGCGGATACGCCCGCGCAATGTCGGCGCGGAAAAGAGTCTTTTCATCGTCCGATGTGTACCGGACATTGGACGCGCTATACTCGCGTCCCTCCTTTTGCATGATACCGTTGATCGTGGGGAGGTTATGATACGCAGACTGCATCGTCCAGAGAGAGTACCGGTCTTTGCCAAAGGTTTTGGCGGTGTACGTCTCAACGCCCACGTCGATAATGACGGGGCCCCCATCGTGGTAGATAATGAAATTTCCCACATCGTTGTGATTGTGACTCTCGGCGTTGTGGCCCCCCTGCGCAGCCACGTAGAAACCTTTGACTGTTTTGTCGGATGAACGTCCCCCCATGACCTGCAGCTCGGGGAGCCAGAAGTCCCGCAGGAGGGGCTCGCGTGGTTCCATCCCGGTCATTTCGTTCGCAGTGAATATCACCGGGAGAATCCGTCCGAGCGATCCGAACTGCCCCTTCTGCGCACTGGCACCGAGGTTTTGCCGCCGGGCGAGGTAGGAAGCGAACTGCATCATGGTTTGGTCCTGAATGCTCTTCCCATACCGGAATATCAGGTTCGCGTCAGCATCCTGCTTCGCCGGCGCGTCAGCAAAGTTGATGAAGTACTCGTCGTGAATGTATGCCCGATAGATGTACCGCCCGATTTCTTTGATCAACGGCTTGTCGAAAACGTTGATGGCATTGTTGGAAGCGCTTTGGAGCAGTTCCAGACAGTCAAAGAGCGAACCGCCTGCGCGGCCCCAGTACGCCGGGCCCTCGTCACATCCGCCATCGTGTGGATACGGGTCAAGAAAATTATCCAGGCAGCGCAGGATCTTGTGCACGGATGCGGCCCTGCGGTCAGGATCATCCTCGAACACCAATACAGCTGTGAGCCAGTTGGAGCAGATCCACGGATTCCAGTTATTGACGGTAGCGTTAAATCCCATCCACCAGAAATCATCCCGGGCAAGATTGACTGAGAGTATGCGTCGTTGGACTTCTGTACGCATCCGTTCGGTAACGAGAGGTGAGATACGGGCCAGTTCGTCACCGACGAGGTAGTAGGTCCATGCGATCAGCATCCCCGTTTCGGCGGCAAACAAATCGACTGTCGGTTCGGACACATCAGGCAGCCCCGGTCCTCTCTTTTGTAAGCCTACGTGAGCGGGCACACCCCAGTAGGTCTCTTCACAAATCGTCCAGACTCCGTTCATGATATCATCGAGGAAGCGCCCCTTCCCTTCCATGCATTCTCCCAGAACAAGCGCTGCCAGCTGTTCCCGCCGGCCGTACGATATTGCCTGGTACCTCGATCTGTTGCCGTTCCGGACATACTCCAGGAAGTCGGTCGCTTTAGGAGTCTGCCAGGAAGCGTTCAGATACAATTCGGCTTGTGCAATGTAGGCCTTCCTGAGCGGTTCACTGATCCGTGACCACTCTCCCCTTTCAGACTGCTTCGGAAAAGGGTGCCAGGCGGCGGTCGAGGCGATGGACTTCTTGAGCTGTTCAGCACTGACCGCTCCGCCCAGAAGGTGCTTCTCCTGCGCGCAGAGCAATGAAGCGACCAGGTGAACGAGGAGAAGAAGCAGAACAATTTTGGTGATCAGTTTCATTCTTCGACTTTCGGGATGTCGGCAGAGAGGAATTAATGACCGGGGAAAGCTACTGCAGATCGGGAAGAAAGGCAACAGAGCAATCAGGCGCCGGCTGTTAGCTTTTAGCGATTAGCTGTTAGCTGGCGACACTCAAAACCCATTGCATATCGTCTCATTTCACGCTATTTTTGGGCCATCCAATATCAAAAACAGAAAATGATCGGCACCTTCGGGTGACGGGCATCATCGAACGAAAGGCAGAAGAATGGACCACAAGATGAAACACCATCACAGCAAGAATGAGTACTTATCCGGCAAACGCGTTCTTCCGAAGGCCGTGACGAAGAAGAGCGACCTGCCTTCGATTATCGACAACATGGACGCCTACAACGGCGGGAGATTGCGTGCGGCGTGTCAACTGATGCGCGACAAGTATTCTCAGAAAGACGTTACGATCGGTGTCAGCATTGCGGGGGCGCTGACCCCTGCCGGCCTCGGGCCGTCAACGATCATTCCATTGATGAACCACGGGTTCGTCGATTGGTTCGTCGCCACCGGCGCGAACATGTATCACGACCTCCATTTCGCGTTCAACATGCCGATGTACCGAGGGAGCCACAACGTCGACGACGCAGATCTGCGCGACAAAGGCGTCACGAGAATTTACGACATCCTGTTCGATTACCAGGACGTCCTCATGGCGACCGACCGGGTGCTGCGCAAGATCATGCTGCGCCCCGAATTTCAGAAGGAGATGGGAACGAGAGAATTCTACCACCATCTCGGCAAGGTCGTCAACGAGTATGAAAAGAAGAACAAGCTCGGAGAAGTGAGCGTTCTGGCGGCAGCCTATCGCAACGGCATTCCGGTCTTCACCTCCTCTCCCGGCGATTCGACGATCGGTATGAACGTAGCCGGACTGGAACTACTGGCCGAAGCGAAGGGGCTGAAGGATCATTTCAAGCTGAAGATCAACCCCAGCATCGACGTGAATGATTCAACGGCGATCATCCTGAATGCCAAAAGATACGAGAAGGGGAAAACCGGCGTTCTCTTGATCGGCGGAGGCAGCCCCAAGAACTTCCTGCTGCAGACAGAGCCGCAAATCCAGGAAGTGCTGATGATTCCCGAGGCAGGACAGGACTATGACATCAACATCACCGATGCACGCCCCGACACCGGCGGACTCTCCGGCGCACCGCCGAGCGAAGCGGTCAGCTGGGGCAAGATCGATCCGACCAAACTCGAAGAAACGGTGACTGCCTACGTTGACGTGACGGTGGCGTTCCCGCTCCTCGCTGCATACGTGATCCAGACAACGAAGCCGAAGAAGCTGAAGCGGCTGTATGAACGCGGCGACGAACTCCGTCAAAAGCTCATCGATTCTTATCTGGAGAACAATCAGGAAGTTGGTGAGCTGTCCGGGATGATGAAGACTCTGAAGCCTTGATGGCACGCCGTCAAGATCGGAAATTCGAAACACGAAACTCTAAATAAACTCGACATCTGAAGCACGAAGGGAACCCTGGCCGGTGCTTCGATACATGGGCTTAGGATTTTCCCTTTCACGGACTAATGGAGAAACTCTTGATCTCAGAAAATGAACTCTTGAACTTTGCCGCGGAAGACGGCACGCCGGTCTGCATCATTGATCACGATATCATTCGGGCTAATTATCGGACCTTCAAGAAGCATCTTCCGAGGGTCCAGTGCTACTACGCGGTGAAGGCGAACTCGACACAGCAGATCATCGAGACCCTCTTCAAGGAAGGTTCAAGCTTCGACGTCGCGTCGTACAATGAGTTCATGCAGGTCTATCAATACATCAAGCACTTCGAAAAGCAGCAGAAGAAGTACTTTGTCTGGGACAAGATCATCTTCTCCAACACCATCAAGGATCGCCACACACTGGCGAAGATCAAGCAGTACAAGCCGCTGGTGACGTACGACAATTCCGCAGAAGTGAAGAAACTGAAAGAACACTGTAACACCGCCGGACTCGTCATTCGTGTCAAAGTGCCGGATACGGGATCACAGGTGGAGATGAGTACGAAGTTCGGCGTCGAGCCTGGAGAAGCGGCCGACCTGATTGACGAAGCATTCAACGCGGGGCTGAAGGTCGAGGGAATCAGTTTCCACGTCGGCAGTCAGTGCACCAACTTCGACAATTACACCGCGGCGCTGTCGATCGCGTCCGAACTTTTCAATGACGCGCGGAAGAAAGGGTACGGGTTGAACCTGCTGGACATCGGCGGCGGATTCCCGGTTCCGTACGACCCGCAGGTTCCTGACTTCGCGAAACTGGCGAACTTGTTGAACTCAGAGTTCGAGCGCCTCTTTCCGGAAGACATCGAAATCCTTGCTGAACCGGGACGATTCATCGCAGCCACCTCCGCGTCGCTCGTTGCGGAGATCGTCGGGAAAGCCCGGAGAGCCGGCAAGATTTTCTACCACATCAATGACGGTGTGTATCATTCCTACTCCGGCGTGGTGTACGACCACTGGATTCCAAATTTCCACGCCTTCAAAGAAGGCCCGCCGGAGATTTGTGCAGTGGTTGGACCAACGTGCGACAGCTTCGACAAGATCACTCTCTCGGCGGAACTCCCCGCGAATCTGGAAGTGGGCGACTTTCTGTACACCGTCAACATCGGCGCCTACGGCACAGCATCGACGACGCGGTTCAACGGATTTGATCCGGCGAAGATCGTGCACAAGAACTTCTGACGCAGTGTCTCATCATTTTCGCCAAGGGGAGAAATGGGGCTGTCCCAAAAGTACCATTGACCTCTAGAGTTGCTGCAGAGATTCTTTCAATTGCGTCGAATTCAGAATTCTCGTCGTGGTCGAAATGACATTTCGACCTACATTTGGGACAGCCCTTCTTATTTTCTCATCCTCCCTTCCCAATCGCAACACACCTACTCGATTATCAACTGCTGCATCAACCAGTGAATCCGAGTAGAGCGAAACGCCGTTGCGTTAGTGAAACGCCACCTTCGACGAAGGGAAACCGTTTCCTGACTGAAAAAGCGCATTGCAGAATCTGACATCGTCCGATTATTTCTCACACTCAACAATCTGCGTCACCGCGCGCGAGAATCTGATCTCGTCCGGGTTGACTTTTAGCTTATACATTGACAGATTGGAAGCGGACGAATTCAGTGTCTGCATGTTGAATAATCTATCGTCCACAGTTGTCCTCCCCGCACCGTACTGTCACCGCCTGTTCACGAACACGGCAGGAGTTTCAGAGATTGAACAAAAATGAGCACTGCTCTTGCGCGAGCGGGACTGGTACAGTTCCGCAAGAAGAACTCATTGACGTCATAGTGAAGTCTATTCACGCCGTTCTACAATCCGAACCGAGGGGTGGGAATTCAACGCCGGATTCGGGGTTGCAGTCTCTGCGCATCCCGCTCGGTATCTCAAACCGCCATATCCACCTCACTTCAAAGACTTTCCATCAGCTCTTCGGCGACAACACTGAGTTTGAATCGATGCGTCCGCTCTATCAGCCGGGGGAGTTTGCATCGATCCACACATTGACAGTCGTTGGGCCAAAGTTACGGAGCATCCCTGGCGTCCGCATTCTTGGACCTCTCAGAAACTATGACCAGGTTGAAGTCTCTCTCACGGACGCGGTGTTCCTTGGCATCGACCCTCCTGTCACCAACTCGGGGAACCTCAACGACGCAGCGCCGTTGACCCTGGTAGGTCCGAACGGATCGGTGTACCTGGAAAAGTGCGCGATCGTCGCCAACCGGCATCTCCACATGACGACGAACGATGCCGCACGACTTGGCGTGAAGGAGGGCGAGTACTGCAAAGTGCGTATCGGCGGGGAAAAGCCAACGACGTTTGAAAACGTTCTTGTGCGAACGAATGACAACTGGAAAATTCAGATACATCTTGATACAGACGATGCCAACGCGGCAAATGTCAGGGATGAGACATTTGTCGAATTCTTGGGCAAAATGGGAAATGACAGATGAAGATAGGAAAAGTCATCGGAAAGGTTGTCTCAACCAGGAAGGAAGGAAACGTCGAGGGGCTGCCGATTCTCGTCGTGAGCTATCTTGACGAAACACTTTCGGATACGGGGAAAACTGCGGCCTGTATCGACACAGTCAATGCGGGCGACGGAGACGTCGTGCTTCTCTGCGCGTCTTCCTCCGCACGAATGACATCGAGAACGGCCAACGTGGCAACCGACAATACCATCGTGGGCATCGTTGATTCCGTTTCGGAAGGATCAACGTACGTCTATAGAAAGAGTAACCCAGGTGCCAAAAAGTGACAAACCTGTCAATTGAAGAACTGGTGAACAAAGTCGTGGCCGAAGTCCTGGCCGAGCTTTCAAGGCGTGGAGTCAAGGTGGATTTCGGTCCACCGAAGATGAGTGCTCTCAAACCGGCCTCTCCCCCGAGTGCCTCTGTCTATGTCATCGACATGAGCGGTTTTCGGAGCCCGGTTCTCCTTGAGAGCCACCTGCTGTCGCTCACGCCGGAAGTCAAAGAGATCGCTGTGCCAACCGGGACGGTGGTCACGCCCGGAGCGAGAGATCTCATGAGGAAAAAGAATCTGATACTGAAGAACATACCAAAAACAAACTAAAGGAGGTCCAATGTCGCGAGTAGCCTTGGGTTTTGTCGAAACGCGCGGAAACACCGGAGCTATACAGGCCATCGACGCCATGCTCAAGACGGCGAACGTGGAGTTTGTCAAGAGAGTCGAGATCGGGAGCGCGTTCGTGACTGTTCTCGTCCGCGGGGAAGTCGGCGCTGTTCGTTCGGCTGTGGAAGCTGGCGCTGAGGCAGCAGCAAAGGTGGGAGAATTGGTCAGCACGAATATCATTCCTTCGGCGCACGAAGACGTGTTTGCATTACTCGGAATCGAAAAATAAGGAGACGGAACAATGATCGATGCATTGGGAATAATCGAAACGGTTGGTTTTACATCTGCCGTTCAGGCAGCTGATGCCGCAGTCAAGTCGGCAAACGTGAAACTCGGCAAGTGGATCAAGGTCGGCGGCGGCAGAGTGTGCATTGTGATGCGGGGAGAAGTTGCGGCGGTGAAGGCGGCGGTCGATGCCGGCGTGACTGCTGCGAAGGGTATCGGCAACGTCGCATGCTCGCTTGTCATTCCGCGTCCTTCGGACAAACTGGCCGAACAGTTTCCTATCGAACCGCTGACGTCCGGAAAAAAGGGTGGAAAATAATCGAGGTCCAGAGTGAACATCAATGATGCTCAATTAAAAGAACTGGTGGAGCAGGTTGTACGCCAGGTTGTTCAGCAGCTTGATGCCCCGACGGCCTCCCCGGCGGGCGGGAAAGGTGACTGGGGTGTCTTCAACGACATGAATGATGCGGTCGAAGCGGCGTACGAGGCTTTTCAATCGTACAAGACTCGCAGCAAACAGTGCCGGAAAAAGATCACTGATGCGGTCCGGCAGATGACGATGGACCACAAAGACGAGCTTGCGAGAATGACGGTTGAAGAGACCCGAATGGGACGCGTCAATCACAAGACTGCGAAACTCGTCAACGCTGCAAAAAACAGCCCCGGCGTCGAGTATCTGGATCCGCAGGCATGGTCTGGCCGCAACGGTCTGGCATTGGATGAATACGCACCATTCGGCGTCATCGGCAACATTACCCCGGCGACGCACCCCGGTCCCACGATGATCAACAATATCATCATTCAGCTCGCAGGAGGAAACACGATCGCGTTCAATCCGCATCCAGCCGCCAAACGGGTTAACGCCAGAGTCATACAGCTCGCAAATCAGTATATGGTGAAGGCAGGGGCTCCCGAGAATCTTGTCACCTGCGTCGCAGAACCAACGCTCGAGACCGCCAAAACACTCTTCAATCATGAACATGTCGATCTTCTTTCGGTCACGGGCGGACCTGAGATGGTTGCGATGGCGATGAATTGCCCCAAGAAAGTCATCGCAGCCGGACCTGGAAATCCTCCGGTGCTGATTGACGAGACGGCCGATCTGGCTCTCGCTGCGAGCGAGATCACACAAAGCGCCAGTTACGACAACAACGTCCTCTGCATAGCAGAAAAGGAGATCTTCGTTGTCGAATCCGTCTTCGAGCAGTTCATGGGCGAGATGCAGAAGGCTGGAAACGTGCGGTTGACCACGAACCAAATGGACGCGCTGGCAAAGATCGCTCTGCACCTGTCGGGCAAGCACTGGCTCATCGGCCGCGATTACGTCGGGCGAAATGCGAATGTGCTCGGGGAAGCAATCGGGCTCAATCTCTCCGACGAAGTGCCGCTCCTCTTTGGCGAAACCGACCGGCAGCATCCCTGGGTGGTTGCCGAACAGATGACCTCGTGCATCCCGGTCGTCAGGGTCAAGGACTTTGAAGACGGGCTGCAGGCGTCGCTGAAGGCAGAGCACGGCTTCAGGCACACGGCCGGCATTTTTACGCGGGATATGAACCGCGCCACGACGTACACGCGCGTAATGGACTGTGATGTTCAAACCATCAACGGCGGGACGCTTCGGGGCGACGGCGGAGACCTGGGCGAAGGGTACTTCTCCCACACCATTGCCACACCGACCGGAGAGGGAATTTGTACTCCGTTGAATTTCGTCCGCAAGCGCCGCATTATGACGCACGGCGCACTGCGGTTTGTATAGTCGCGGGAAATTTCACGCAAAGGCGCAAAGGACGCAAAGAACCGCGCGGATCGGAATTGAAGACTTTGCGGCTTTGCGTGATTCTTCAACAGAGTTTGAATCAATTCATCATCGAAGCAAGGAGATAACACCATGGCAGCAAAAAGCGCAATCGGGATACTGGAAACAAAAGGATTTGCACCGTTGATCCAGGGTGCAGACGCGGCGATCAAAGCGGCCAACGTGGAACTGGTGGAATGGCGCCAAGTCGGAAGCGGATATGTTTCGTTTCTGATCGAAGGAGACGTCGCGTCCGTCCGTTCTGCAATCGAAGCCGGCGCAGATGCCGCTTCCAAGATCGGGGAGGTCGTTTCCCATCTGGTTATCCCGCGTCCGGTTGAAGAGATCGACAAGTCACTCAAAGGCTGAGGACCCATGATATTCGCGAAAGTAGTCGGAACAGTCATTTCGACGCAGAAGGACGAGAACCTCAACGGGAAGAAACTCCTCTTGTGCAAAGAAGTTGACCACAAGGGGAAACCTCTGAGCACGTACCATGTCGCCGTCGACGCGGTGCAGGCAGGCGAGGGGTGCTTCGTTCTTCTCTCGTACGGGTCTTCCGCCCGGATGACCGAGGCAACCAAGAACGCGCCGATCGACGCGGTCATTATGGCCATCATCGACGATCTTCAGATCACGCACTCCGCTCAAGGCCGGAAATGAAGCTTGGGATCGTGATCGGGGTCGTCTGGGCGTCGAAGAAGGCACCCGAACTCAAAGGGTGCCGTCTCTGCATTGTCCAGCCGGTCTCGTCGGACTTGAAAGCGACTGATCTTCCGCTCGTGGCCGCGGATCCGTTGAACCTCGCCACGGGGGGGGACACGGTTGTGTACGTGACCAGCACGGACGCGACACAGGCGTTTGAAACCGGCTTCGCGCCGGTCAATGCGAGCATCGTCGAATTGGTGGAGGAGATTGCCTGATGTTCCTCGCACGAGTCGAAAAGAAAGTTATCTCGTCAGCGAAACATAAGGCGTATGACGGCAAGACCGTCTACGTTGTCCAACCCGTCAATCCCGACGGGAAGCCCAAAGGAGCAGAATGGGTCGCCATCGACTATGTGGGTGCCAACATCGGTGACATCGTTGTGTGCGGCGGCGCTCCGGGTGTCGCACGGGACGTCTTCCATATTGATTTCGCGCCGATCAGAACGCTGATCATGGCAATCGTTGACAAGATCGAGTACACAGAATAGCAGCGGCAGGAGCTTGTTGTTGACCATCAAGGAGATTCAGAATTGCGGTATTATCGGTGCCGGTGGAGCGGGGTTCCCCACTCACGTCAAGCTGAATTCCAACCCCGACACGATTATCATGAACGCGGCGGAATGCGAACCGCTGCTGCACAAAGATATGCAGATCCTTCGGAGACACGCCGACAGGGTGCTCGAAGGATTCAATGATGCGATGCAGCTCACAGGCGCCCGGGAAGGAATCATCGGGATCAAAGAGAAGCATCACGAAGAAATCCGGCTGCTTGAATCAAAGGTTTCGGGCAATTGCAGGGTTCAGCCGATCGAAGATGTCTATCCCGCGGGGGATGAAGTAACGCTCATCTACATGACCACCGGGAGAATCGTCCCGCCAGGCGCCCTCCCCCTTTCCGTCGGATGCGTCGTTCAGAACGTCGAAACGCTTTACAATATCGGCACGCACAAGCCGGTGGTAACCAAATTCGTCTCCGTCGCCGGGGCGATCGAACAGCCCGCCACCGTCGAGGTGCCGGTCGGGACGTCGTACGCGGAGGTCCTCTCGCATTTCAAGATAACCGCCGAAGAGTATGTGGTACGATCAGGCGGTTTGATGATGGGCATCCTCGAGGAAAACCTCAGCAAGGTCGTATCGAAAAGAACATCTGCGCTCATCGTTCTGCCGGCCGACCACCATTGCGTCACGATGTATCGTCGGTTCAGTTCGGATCACGCAGTAGACATCATTGCGAAGGCGGGATGCGATCAATGTTCGTTCTGCACTGAATTGTGTCCGAGATACCTGCTCGGCCATCCCGTTCGGCCTGAATTGGCGATGCGCAACCGGATGTTCACGCGTAAGGATCTGCCGCTGACAAACCCGGGGAATCTCTCCTGCTGCGAGTGCAATCTTTGCACGATGTACGCTTGTCCGGAAGGTTTGGATCCCAAGGGAGCAACACTCATTGACAAGCGGTTGGCGAAGTCTCAGAAACCGGCGGGGAGCGGAGAGCAACCGGCTGTCCATCCGATGTTCGACTACCGCAAAGTGCCGGTGGCGAAGCTGAAGCAGCGGCTCGACGTCAACATGTTCCGGGACGAGGGTCCCCTCAGGCAGCTTGATATACATCCGATCGTTGTCCGTGTACCCCTTCGGCAGCACGCCGGGACCCCGGCTCGACCGGCGGTGAGGGAAGGCGACCGTGTGAAAAGGTATGATGTGATCGGCAATGCATCTTCGGAGATCTCCTGCACCGTGCACGCGTCAATCGACGGCATTGTGAAGAAGATTTCGGCCGATGAAATTACTATCGAGAGAGCATGATGGAAACAAGAGACGCGCTCGGCATCATTGAGTTGGCAAGCATCTACAAGGGTTACCACGTCCAGGATGAGGTGCTGAAACAAGCACACGTGGAGAAGCTGGTTGCGCGGTCGATCTGCTCGGGTAAGTATCTGATGATCTTGCGTGGAGCGGTAGGCGACGTCGAAACCGCTATCAACGTCGCACGCGAAGTCGGAGGGTTCTCTGTCGTCAACCTGACTGTTATACCGAGGGTCGATCCGCGGGTCTTCCCGGCAATCAGCGGCACGACGCTTTTCGAGACAAAACTCGGTTCGAAAATCCCGGCTATGCTGATCATCGAAACCTTTTCCGTCGCATCGGCGATCAAGGCTGCCGATTGCGCTGTCAAGGAAGCCGACCTCGACCTCATAAGAGTTCATGTCGCTATGGCGGTTGGCGGGAAGGGAATCGTCGTAATGACGGGTGACATAGCCGCCTTGGAAGCTGCGGTGCAACCGGCGGTAGAAGCGGTGAGGCAAGACGGCATGCTGGCGGGCTATGTGCTCATCAAGAATCCACACGAAGACGTTCTACGAGATTTGATATAGAACCCATCAGAGAGCACTTTGACAAGACGAGATTCTCACGCAAAGACACAAAGCCGCTAGAAAAGTAAGAAGTCCTTCTTTGCATCTTGGCGACTTTGCGTGAGCTGTTATTCATAGTTGGAAGGAAACGAAGCGATGCAGGATGAACAGGAACTGCGAAGGCTTTTTGTCGAAATTGGCAAGCGAATCTGGGCCCGCGGGTATGTGGCGGCAAACGACGGTAATATCACGGCCGTCCTGAACGACCGCGAATTGCTCACAACGCCGACAGGTGTGAGCAAAGGATTCATGACCACGGACATGATCATCAAGGTCGACCGGTCGGGAAAAGCCGTCTCCGGTCACTCGAAGTTCCGCCCTTCGAGCGAAGTGATGATGCACCTGGAGGTATACAAGACACGTCCCGACGTCAAGGCAGTCGTCCACGCACATCCCCCCTACGCCACAAGTTTTGCAGTGGCCGGAATACCCCTCAACAAGTGCGTTCTTCCTGAAGCAATCATCGTGATTGGTGCCGTCCCCCTGGCACCGTACGGACTCCCTTCAACCATGGAGATTCCAGACAGCATTCGCGACCTCATACAGAACTCTGATGCCATTCTCCTTCAGAATCATGGCACGCTGACGCTCGGCAGTGATCTTCTCAACGCGTATCACAAACTCGAGACGCTCGAGCACACTGCAAATATCGTCTGGAAAGCCATCCAGTTGGGGAACATGAACGTCCTTCCCGAACGAGAACGCGACCGCTTGATGACGCTGCGCGACAAGTTCAACCTGCCGGGGCGCATAACCTCTTGCGATGCGACGCCGATGCCGAGCAGCCATTCGGAGTCATATGAGCCGAAATCTTCGAACGAAGCCGTCAGCGAACAGAAGATTCGTCAGATTGCGGAACAGGTGATATCAAAGCTTTCGAAACGCTGACACCAAGACAATACGTATCCCGCAAATCCGAAATCCGAATATCGAAATTCAAAACAAATCCTAAAAATCAATGTCGAAATTCAAAACGCATTGCCTGTGGATTGGTGCTTCGGATTTCGAATTTGTTTGAGATTTCGGATTCAGGATTTCGTGCTTGGGCCTCCGTCCGGTATGCTTTCAGTACTTTCGCAACGGTGACACTCTATGACCCTTCTCATTGCAAACCCGGGCAGCACCTCGTTCAAGTGCAAGCTGTACGATCTCACTACCATGCAGGTCCTGTTCCAGGCGAACGTGGAACGAATCGGCGACAAGGAAGGGATCTACACATTCAATCGTGCCGGCGGAGAGAAGATGGTATTCACGCAGCCCGTGCCCGACTACCCTGCAGCTGTTAACCTGACCTTGAGGTCGATGAAAGATGCACACCTCATTGACGACCTCGCCGCCGTTGGTTTCAAAACTGTCCACGCAAAAGGTGTCACAGGATGCGTTGAACTATCGGACGATGTGCTCAAAGCGATGGAGGCCTATCGCTCGCTCGCACCCGTCCATACAGACATCTACCTGCTGGCGATATCTGTATTTCAGAGCCTCCTTCCATCGATTCCGCGCATAGGCCTCTTCGAAACCCATTTCCACGTCAACGTTCCGCCCGAGGCGTACCTCTATGCAATCCCTTATGAGTATTACGAAAAGCATGGGATTCGCAAATACGGATTCCACGGGGCCTCTCACCGATACATCGGAATGCGGGCGAAGGAGCTATTTGGCGCGCAGAAAGTCATTTCCTGCCACCTCGGCGGGAGCTCTTCCATCTGTGCGATCAAAGACGGCTGGTCGATCGATACCTCGATGGGGATGAGCCCGCAAAGCGGGTTGCCGAACGCGAAACGAGTGGGCGATCTTGACCCATTTGGACTGTTGTATCTTATGGAACAGGAGAATCTGTCAGTGCAACAGATTGGCAAGATCCTGATGTCCAAAGGAGGGATCTACGGAATCTCGGGAACCAGCGGCGACTTCCGGGATATCGAGCAAGGGATGGACAACGGAGACAAGCGATGCGAGCTCGCGTTCAACACGTTTGTGTACAACGTGAAGAGATACATTGGAGAGTACCTGGTGGCACTGAATGGTGCAGACTGCATCGTGTTCACCGCCGGTGCAGGGGAAAAGTCCGTCCGCATACGGAAAGCAATCGCCTCAAACATGGAGAACCTCGGGATCGTGCTCGACGAGGAAAAGAACAATTCGAATCCCCCTGAAGGGCTCATTTCCCACGACTCTTCGAGAATCAAACTTGCGGTCATACCGACGAACGAAGAGCTGGTCGTGGCCACCGAAGTGAAACGGTACCTGGAACACAAACGATCATAGGGGCGCAGCCCATCCTCGATTCCATCTGCTTCTCAGAAATAACAGCGCCCGACCTTCTGGCCGGGCGCATTGTTCATACCAAGAGCATTGTCGAAACTACTTCGAGATGATCACCAGCCGGTTCACCTTCCAAAACTGTTCAGGATTGACGATCTTCAGAATCGTGTGTCCTCCCGTGATCTCTTCCGTCGAAAACGATCCTGCATCACGCTTCGGAATGATTTCAGCGATCTTGCCCGGGACATCGATCTGTGCTTCTTTTGTCTTGTCCAACTTCTGGAACAGATCGGCATTGAAGTTCCCCGCCAGCACCGACGTCGAACCAAGCAGTCCCCACAGGAAACCGCCTTCGTCCGTGATAATCCCCTTCGCCTTCAAGTCATCCTTCTTCCCGACAACAAAGTACACGGTATTTAATTGCCGGGTTCGCTCGTTCAATTGATTGGATTGATCATCAATCGTAGCTTCGCGTGCGGCGATGACCCGCGTCTTCTCGGAAACCACAGATTCGAGAGATGTCACACGGGCTTGCAGGTCGGCAAGGGTCTTCTCGCGCTCTTCCAGAGTCGTCTTCAGGTCTTCTACCATCTTCTGAAGTCCGGCATACTGGATGGCAGCGTTCTTCAGTCGAAGCTGAAGATTTGAAAGCTTTTTCCTATTGGCCGCAAGTATGGAATCGATATCGGAGATCCGACTCAGGATTTGCTGCTTCACTTGCAGATGGGTCGGCGGCTTGGCTCCTTCCCTGGCAGAGGATTGCTGGAGGACCTTGTTCTCCATCGCCCAAGTGCTCTCGAGCTGATTATGAATCTCGTTGATCGCCGAAGTGACTTCTTCGATGTATTGATCCTTCGCCTCTAACTGCTTCGTGAGTTCCTTGTTCTTGTTTTCGAGTTCCGACTGGCCGCAGCCTGCAAACACAAGAAGAACGGCTAACGTGACAATAAAGTTGATACGCATATAATTTTGCCCTTTCTATGAGTCGACCGCCCGCACACAACCAACGAAACAGCATGTTTCGTTCGACGTCACGTAGCTCCATTCCTGACTGAGTCGGAATTCTATGGACACCCGGTTCTGGACAAGAGGAGTGCTGCGGGGAGTTGACTGGTCTTCACTGAAGATACGGAAATTTGGCGGGAAATCCGAAGGCGCTTGCTCAACCTGGCTTCGCACGCGCCCTTTCCAAAAACGCGCAGCGTGTTTTGGCCTACATGGTGCCAACGAAAGCAATCATTGGCTGCTTAGTCGCGGGCAAGAACCGGAAAGAGCGGCCCGTGAAACTCTTCTCCCGGTTGAAGATTGCTGCGATCTCCAATGATGTGCGTGTGCTTCCTGTACGTCGTCCCCCCCGGCATGAAGATTGTCACCATCGCCCGACGGGGGATTTCCGTGATGTTCGGTCCGGCGTAGTGGAATGTAAGACCGTTGTGAAACGTGCAGCTGCCTGGCTTCAATTCAATCGCGACCGGCTTCACGCCGCGGAATGACTCCGGAAGCACAGCGTCAAGGTTATCGGGAGAAACATTGCCGAGATCAACCGGGGGAAGCGGTCCGAGCTTATGCGACCCGGGGACAAACCACATGCATCCTCGTTCAACTGTCACTTCATCGAGCGCCATCCAGCAGGAAAGCCCCCCTGCCTCGTTCATCGGCCAATAGACCGTGTCCTGGTGCCATGCGGTTGCCTTGCTGTCTTTGGGATATTTAATAAGCGCTTGATCGTGCCAGAGCCGGACGAATTTTGAACGTGTCAGCCGCCGCGCAATTTCGGCAACGCGGGTGTTGTGAACATAGTCCTCGAGCACCGGATATCGCTCCCAAAGGTTCACCATTTGAAGGAAGACCTTTGAATATCCTTCATCAGTGCGCGGACCGAGGTTTAAATTGTACTTGTTTTTGTCCTCCACGGCCTGGGCGACAACCTTCCGAAGCACATCCACCTCGTCCATTGTCAGGACGTTATCCAGACGAACGTAGCCATTCTCCTGATAGAAACTGATTTGATCTTCGGTAAGTGGATAGTGATTCACAAGTCCTCCTCTGGAGTAGGGACTACACAATTGGAACAACACCTGGGATTGGGGTCGCACAGGACGTTTCCGAGCGATCGTCTTGGAGAAAGAACATCGGGGAACACCGTGAAGTTCCGGTCTGAGAAGTGCGAGGCCGTTTCACCAATGGGGGCATATGGGATGGAGGATGAACGAGGTAGCCCCGACGAACCTAGATTCGCAGCAGGACGCCCTTTCCGCTGTGTTTTGTATTTCGGATCAGCACAAAGACAAGCACGGCTCCGATGAGGGGAAACGCACTCGCGGCAATAAGGATCGGCGTAAATGTGTAATGATCGGCTATCCATCCGATGAGAAAGGTTGAGAGAATCGTCAACGCTCCGGCAGCCGTGCCGCTCAAGCCGCTCACAGTGGCAACGGAGTCGCTGTGATACAGGTCCGACGGGAAAACGAGCACCATCGTGCAAAAAGTAGCATACGCGAATGTCGCCAGGGCAAACAGTCCGGCGATGGCAAACAGACTCGACACAAACACGGTGGGAACGAGCATCGTCATTCCTATTGCACCGAAGGCCACCACTGCTTTCCGGGCGCGGCCGACGGGCCAACCCCGCTTGATGAGATAGCTCGAGAATCCGCCCCCTGCAAAGTTGCCAAGATCAGCCGCAACGAAGGGAATCCAGAACGCAACGAGCGTATCTTCAGGAGAGAAGCCCTTGGACACGAGGAAAATCATGAACCAGTCTGCGATGAAGAACCAGACCGGGTCGGTCATTGCCCGCGCCACAATGATACCCCACGTCTGGCGGTACCTCAAGAGGGTCCACCAGGATGGACGGGCTTCATTCGTTACCGGGGCGAGTGTCGTTTCAACTGAATCAGGGACATCGCGATCGGCAAGGATCATCTTCAATTCATCTTGACTGATGCGCGGGTGTTCTTCGGGGCGATAGTACATCATTCGCCACACGATAAGCCAGAGAAAGCCGAGCGTCCCGGTAATCAGGAATGCAGGTCGCCAGTCTCCAAATGAATGATAGAGCCAGATGACGAGCGACGGAGCGATGGCCGCGCCAATCGAGGAGCCGCTGTCGAAAAGCGCGACAGCCCAGCCACGCTCTTTCTTCGGGAACCACTCCGAAACCGCTTTCGTTGCCGCAGGCCAATTTGCGGATTCACCCATTCCCAGAAGAAAACGAAAGAAGGCGAAACTCCTCAGTCCCGTGGCAAGCGATGTGAGCATGGCAACAATAGAGTACCAGGTTACAGTGATGGTAAGCCCCAGGCGCGTCCCGACCCGATCCATGAACCTGCCGAGGACTGTCTGGCCGATCGCGTAGGCAACACGAAACGCGATGACGATGAGAGCATAGTCTTCGTTCGTCCACCCGTACTGCGTCTTCAAGAACGGGGCGAGCACGGAAAGGGTCTGGCGATCGATGTAGTTGATCACCGTCGAGGCGAACAACATGCCTCCGATCCACCAACGCAAGGATTGAATTGCCCGGGTCGTTTTCGCCATGCTGGTTCTTTCTATCCTCTCGAGGTGAATGAATCCTGATCGGAACCGAAGAGCGCTGCCACTCCCTACTTCTTCTTTCGAAGCAGATATACATTTGTGTTCCCGTCACGGTTGCTCGTGAAGAGAATATCAGCCGACTTTGCCAGAAACGACGGATGCGGATCGTCCATACTTCGCTTGAAATCATCATCGTGCCGGAAAACATGCCTGCAGACAAGTGAATCTCCCGAGATCGTATAGAGATTGATCCACGGAATCTCCGCCCTCCCGTCCCCGACAAACAGATCGCAGCCGTAGTTCACCTCTGTGTGCCGGTCGGTCGCATTGTAGTATTCCTTGTAATGCCCTGTAGCGATATCGAGGATCCCGATCCCCTTGCGCGGCCAGTCGGTGGAGACCTGATAACCCATGCGTTTCCCATCTGGGAACCAGTATTCATGGCCGACCCGGTCCTCTGTCCGTGCTTCAACTCGAACGGGATGGTTGTCAGATCCGTCTGCGTTGACAAACCACAGCCGTTGATCGACGATTTCCCAGGGCCCTTCATGGCAATAGCTGACTAGATTCGGATTCTGCGGATGGACCATGACATGGCTGATCCACTGCTTCTCTCTGTGCACCTTTCGCACCTCGCCGCTGCTTGTTCGTACGAGCAAAATCTCGCTCCAGGGACGCGAGTCCATTTTCGCTCTCATGCGATCAAAATCGGTGGGGTACTTCTTGCCGCTGTTCGTTGATTCCACAATCCCGATCCCGAGCCACTCGCCATCATCCGTGATCGTCAGGCTTGAGGATGTCGCATAGCCTGCGGGTATCGCGTAGCCAAGTTTCCTGGATTTGAATGTCGACAGGTCTGTCGCACAGAGGGCTCCTGAATCGAAGTAGTATACTTCATTCTTCTGGATAGAAATTACGGCACTTCCACCCTGAATACGCCGACCGTCGGTGACCTGCGTGATATGTCCGTCATTGAGATTGATCAGGAACAGATTGTCGCGTCCGGTTCGTGTGGAGGAAAATACAACAGAATTAGCGGCCGGGACAATCCCGTCGTTGTAGAAATACAGCCGAATATCTTCTGCCTTGTCGGTGGTGAGCTGCACCACCGTATAGTCTGTCACAAGCGAAGGGAATTCCCTCCATTCGGCGGGGAATATTTTGCCTGGTTGAGCCATCACAGTGGCTGTGATCAATACAGAGAACAAAAGCCCAATAACTCCGCGGACCATCCTTCTACGACCTTTCTTCTTTTTCTGTGCAGGTGCGTGGCACCTACTTGTTTCCGAACTCTTCAAGGATTACTCCGTCAAGCCCCGATGGAGCCTGAATATTGAGGATCTTTGCAAGCGTCGGAGCAATGTCCACCGTGTGAACCGGGCGATCGATTCTCTTGGCTGCATAGTGCGCTCCCCAGAATACGAGCGGTACATGGGCATCGTAGGAGTAGGGAGATCCATGGGACGTCCCCGTTTTCGCATCAGTGACGAGACAGTTTTCACAATCGCGAATGAAGAAATCCGGGACCCGGCCCGGATATAGACTGTGGCGATATGCCTCCAGGAACAGGCGCTGAGGCGTTTTGGGATCAAGCAGCTCGGTGCAGAAATACACATCCGCAACTCCGTCAACGCTCAGAACGACATCGCGCACCCTTCGTTCGATTACCCGCGGATCAGCACCTGCCTCGTTCATCAATGAATAGTTGATGAACCCCTCCTTGACAACCGTCTCCGGGGCTTTCAGTTCGATGCGTAGCAACGAATCGAGCTGCCTCAGTTTTTGCTGAATCTCTTTCTTGTTGTCGAAACGCCTGGCGAATTTGTGCTCGACAGTCGTGACATATTCCGGAAGAGGCATCACACCGTGATCTCCTACGAGGAGAACGAGCAGGTTGTCCCTCCCATACGCGGAAGCGAGCTCGGTAAGGAACGTATCTATAGCCAGATCGAGTCGAATAAGGTTGTCGATCATTTCGTGGCTATTGGACCCAAACATGCTGCCAATGTTGTCAGTGGAAGAAAGGGAAACGCAGAGCAGGTCGGTGACCCCACGCTTGCCGAGTTGTTCGCCGCGCAATGCCACGCGGGCAAAATCGAGCAGCATCGTATTCCCATACGGTGAATCGAATGCTTGGCTGAACCTCTTGGCCGGTGTGAACGCATGCGGGAAACTTGTGCTTCCGTCCCAAAGGTATTCTCCCTCCATGGCATCGGGACCGTATCGTCCGTAGACAGAGTCAGCTTTGAGTTTGGTCCACACAGCGGGAAGGTTCCTTTCAACCCAATTGCCCGCATTGAAACCTCTTGCCCATTCCGGAAGAGCGCTTGTATAGTACGTAGAAGTCACCATATGCCCGTTCGTCCGGTCATACCAAAAAGCATAATCCGCTTTCTTGCCCCCCATAAGGACTGCGGGCCGGTCCTTGTACGAAATGGAAACGACTCTCGACCGCTTTGATGCCCCTTTCAGCCAGTCGCCAACAGCCGTCGTCAACAAATTGTTGGGGGATCTCTTTCCGCCTTCACCTTCCACCGGCATCGCGGTGGAATCTTCAACAGAATACACCCTTCGGTTGGCTTTTCTGTCGATGAAACTGTTTCCCACGATCCCGCTCTTCCACGGATAGACACCTGTCGCCATCGTAGCATGGCCGGGGGCTGTGGAGGTATTCGCATAGCCCAGGCCGGCATTCGAGTACCACACTCCCTCTGTGGTCAGCCGCCTGAATCCCGCGGAATATTCTTTCGCGTACCGCTCCAGGTGATCCGCCCGCATTTGATCTATGGAAATAAGGACGATCAGCTTCGGAACTTCCGAAGCCTGTCCGAACGAAACGAGTATAAGAAAGGAAAGCAAAGTGTGAATTACATGTTTTTTCAACGAGGGGTCTCCCAGGACATTCAAGTAAGATGAAACGGGAATCAATGAGACGGCGCCAAGCGTCATTCATGGGTCTACAAGAACGAGGCCGCATGTTCATCGATGAACAGCGAAACTCGAGCGTGGCGGCGCAAAACCGACGCGGGCACCTTCGTCGTCACCGGACCGAGCATCGACTCACGCACAGCACGCGCCTTACGGTCCGAGGGTGCCACCACGCTCAGGTACTGCGCGGACATCAAAGCAGGGATGGTGAGTGTCAGGGCGCGCGGAGGCACGTCCTGGATGGTGGGAAAGCACCCGTCGTTGACTTGTTGCTGGCGACATGGTTCGTCCAACTCCGCAATTTTCACCAGGTACTTGTCAGCGAAGTCAGCGACTGGCGGGTCATTGAACGCTATATGCCCGTTTTCGCCTATTCCCATGCAGCCGATGTCGGTAGGGTTCTCACGCAACAGGGCCGCATAGCGTTCACATTCCTTTGCCGGATCGACGGCCTGAGAATCAAGTATGTGCACCTGCTTCATCCCGACTTTTGAAAAAAGGTGATTCTGCAGATAGAGGCTGAAGAACTGATCTGAGGTTGCAGGCAGGCCGATGTACTCGTCCATGTGAAACCCGACCACGCGAGACCAATCCACATCGCTGGACTTGGTCAAATACGAAAGGAATTCGTTTTGAGAAGGGGCGGCGGCAAATACCACGTTTGCCGTTCCTTTTTCTTTCAGCACCTGGCGTATGAGCCCCACCACATGTGCCGCTGCAGCTTTGCCCATCTCGTCGCGACTGTCGTAAATGTGCACCTTCACGCTTTCAAATGATTTCTCTCGATATGCCATGGTAGTTCTGTGCTTCCTTTGTTATTGTTAGAATTTCCGGGCAATGTTACGTCTCGCCCGATATGTCATTTCCGCCGTCGTCACTTTGTCGTTTCCCTTTTGCCGAATTGCATCATTTCCGTGCAGGCGGATATCACGGCACCCAGACCGCGCGGATCATTGTCGAACCGCTCCCTCTTGAAATAGTATTCAAGATCCTCGCTCATTTCCGTGCCGCGGCATATGTCCCTCACGATTCCGTCGCTGCTGATGCGGGACTGCAATCCCGTCCAGGCCTTCTCCATGGGTCCAACAAAACTTGAATCGAGAATCCCGGAGCGGAGCCCCCTTGCAATACCGATCAGGTACATTGCGGTACAGGAAGTCTCTTCGTAGGAATCGGGACGGTCCAGCACCTGGTGCCACAAACCAGACGATGCCTGATAGGACACAAGAGCTTTCAGATGATTGCGATAGATGTTGACGATCCCGGTCCGCAGCGGGTGCGATTCCGGAAGAAACCTGAGAACCTCCGATGTCGCCCAGATCACCCAACCGTTCGCCCGCCCCCACGAAACCGATGCC
The DNA here is from genome assembly GCA_026390595.1 of Ignavibacteriales bacterium. Taxonomy (NCBI): domain Bacteria; kingdom Pseudomonadati; phylum Ignavibacteriota; class Ignavibacteria; order Ignavibacteriales; species Ignavibacteriales bacterium. The sequence continues at coordinate 157,326 of JAPLFQ010000024.1, read as the reverse complement.
TGCCGTTTCTCGAGATCGTACCATCCATGCCTGTAGAGGCCGGTCTTCTTGTCGAGCAAATACTTGTTGAACCTGACCACCTGCTGTGCAGCATCGTCAAAATACTGCCTGTCGCCGGTAACGAGACCCATACGCATCAGGTACGGAGCGCTCATAAAGAGATCATCCGCCCATACCGTGCCGGGATATTTTTCGTACCGGCATAATGTTCCGTCTTGAAGTCGGACCTGGCCTTTGGAGACATACGTTGCGACATCGGCGACGAGAGGTTGCAGACGCTGATCGTGCGTTCGAAGCAGAAGCTCCACAAACGGCAGTGCCGGGGCCCCCGTATCGTCCAGCATACCGCTCCTGATGAGCTTGTGATTGGCCCCTCTGAATGCATGGAGCCGCTCGTACTGACTCTTGAACAGTTCGAAATTGTCGAGAGTGAACGAACAGCAAGCCCTGACAAACGAGCTTACAGAAGTGTCCCTGGCGGCGGAGGCGAAGTCCAGCAGTGAGAGCATCACTGTTCCGTTCGGGTATTGCCATTCCGCATACGATTCCCGGCGGTAAGTAGCATCAGGCTTAATGCGGAAATCTTGTACCATCCGCTGCGCTGGGAAGCGCCAGGACAAATCAGCACCGCCGTATGAGTAGGTGCTTTTGTATCCCGACTCCGGTGGAAGAGAGTCGGCCAACGGATTTCCTCTGGTATTCACGAACACTCCGATAAACGTCCATGGCTTTCCCTTGAAAACCGGATCAACATGCGCGAGGTCGAAACTGGTCGAAGGCCTCAGTCCAGGCCTCGCAAGCTCTCTGAGATAAGCCACATTGCGTCCGGCGGAGAGCCCGGCTTTGATGAGAATAAGGTTTTCTCCTCTTTTCAGCGGCAGACGTATCGTGTCATTGAACCGAAAAAGCTCGTAGCCGATCTCATGGAACGCGAACGAGGCGGACTTGTTGGCGGAATAGACGGTCGCGCCATTCAGCCTGATCGTCAACGGCAGGTCACGACTCAGTCCGAACGCCATCGTCGTATCGCTCTCCGCCAGGATTGAGCTCATGGCGAACGCAACACCTTTGGACGCGGAACCGAAAAGGCTGCCAAAATCCAGGACCTGTATGTCCAGCGTGGGCTTGAGCGGAACTGATTGAAACTCGAAGGCAGTCTCGTGCATAACCCGGTCGATGATTGCGCGAGCGGCCCGTTCGGCTGATGGTTTTGTCGCAACCTGCCCGGATGTAGATACGAGTGCGATACAGCAGATCCCGCCGACATATGATGCCCAGCGAGTCATTACTCGCCCCCGTACCGATAGTTATGGTAGGCTGCGAGGAATCTCAGGCTGAAGGAAGTCCCGAGGTCTCGTTGCGTCAGATAGAGTTTTCCCCCTTTGCTGCGTGTCCGGATGTTCATTGTCGCGCCTGCGAGATTCTTGTCCGGGTGATCGGATGCAAACCGATTTGCTATGATCCACTTCGCTGTTCGCTCAATGTTCTCTTTGAACTCGTCTCCAACTCCGAGCTGCTGCAGCCTGATCCAGAGCAGTCCCGCCATAGCGACGGTTGAACCGCTGACAGAATTCTGGTTGGAGCTGCCATCGAGATTATTCTCGTAATAGATCGTTCCGTCTTTCTTCTGGTACTTCGTGTAGAACTTCAATGTTTTCAGGGCAGCCTGGAGGAACGATTTGTCCCCGGTCAACACGAAGCCTTCGATAAGCGATTCCGCATTCCACAAGTTGAACCTCGGATGGAAGCTCCCTTTTGAAGCATCGTTCGGCGAGAACTGCATCCAGAGACCTTCGGGCCCCTGTTTTTCCACCAGGCTCCGGCACAGATTGAGAAACACCGTCTTGTACTTCTCATTGCCCGTGTATTCGTACATGTCCTTGTAGATGGACCCCTCGTTGTTCACCCGGGCGACTTCATTCAGCGTCTGTTTCTTCTTGTCAGGCCAGAACGGGCTGTTCTCCTTCAGCACTTCGCCGGTCTTCGGATCCGCCATGTCATACAGCATTCCTTCTTTGGGAAGGTAGAAGTTCTGCAGCATCCATTCACCGGCACCCGTGGGAACGTCGGCGTATTTTTTTTCCTTCGTGACGCGGTACAGATTGAAAAGTCCCGGCGTGCCATCGGTGACGGTCGCGCAAACGATGAAATCTATCCCATCACCATGAATTGCACGCACCATCCCTTTGAGCTTCGGATGATCTTTGATTTCCAGGCCGACCCACCAATCGCCTGCCTTCTTCGCGGCTGCCAGCCACTTCTCGTCTTTCGTCACCTTGTACGCTTCCACCAAACCGTTAATGAGCTGACCCGTATGCCAGGCCGGTTCATAGTCGAACCATTTCCCATCCATGATGCTGTAATCACATCGTGATTTCCCGTTCTCATCGAGAAGCACCTCAGATCCGTACCGTGCGCATTCACGGATCGCCTGGAGGATCTCTTCTTTGGCTGGATACTTCTCCTGGGCAATAACAGTTCCTGCCATCGTCAAACAAATCATTGCTGCGGCTGTAAATCGCATCTGAGTCCTCCGGGGTTAACTGTTGGCGATTAGCTGGAATTTCATTTCTGGATTCTAGATTCTGTCTTCTGATTTCTGGATTCTGGATTCTGATTTCCCCTCGACTCGCGAAAAACGCTCGCTCGGGGTGTACTGACTTCTGAACCGCCAACTCGTCTCCCGTCTAACTTCTTACGTCTCACTTTCTTTCCTACTGCTCAATCCACGACGCCCGCCCGGTCGCGAAGTCGGGACGATCAACGGCGTATGGATACGGTTTCACGACGGCATGCGGCCATAACGAGTCGTCAAATGAAACGGTTTTCCATTGGGAGCCAACGGAAGCTGACACCTTCCATGTTGTATCGCTTGTGATCTTCTGTATTGATCCATCGGCAAAGCGCAGCTCGCCGTAGATGTTCAAACCGGATGAACCAGCAACCGAATAATCCCGGGCCTCTGCCGTGAGGACATTCACCGAATCGGTCAGAAGAGGCAGTATGTTGAATATCTTGATCCTCTGGTGCTCTGCGCTGATCGAGTTGGACCTCCTCACATATACTTCACCTGCCTCGTGACCGTTTACCGCCAATTTCACATACGTATCGCCGATGAGCTGAATGGTGGCGGACTTTGTCCCTTTCGGAACGGAAAACGTCTTCCGGAAGTACGCTTGCTGAACGCGTGCCGGCGGCTGCGAACCCGTTTTCACGTCGGCATGATATATCCAGGAGCTTTCAATCTCAGGCTCCACCCAAAACACACCGCTTTTCACCTGATCGACCTTCTCCTGCCAGAAAGCCTTCTGGCGGTCGTGGCGCATGAGCAGATACTCCAATCCCTCGGGCCTGTTCGATATTTTCCACAGCCGATCGAACTCGAGACTGAGTGGCTTGAGATCACCAATGACACTTTCACACAGAGAAACGATGGCAGCCGCCACCGAATCCTTCCGCGGCGATGAGGAAGCCCACCGGCTCAACTCCCGCACCTTCTCCCCCACCTGCACTTTTTTCGAAAACCAGAGATTCAATCGGGCGACGAAATCCAAATATCTGAGATGATCATTGTTGTCGTGTACAACGGTTTCCGCTTTCTTCAGAAGAGAAATGACGAGCGGCATTGTCGATTCAATGCTCTGAAGCCGCTCCATAATAACGGCCGAATGCCCCTTGAGCGGGGCCGGCGGCATGAACGGCAGCATAGGATTGCGCCACAGTTCATACCAGGTGTAATTGTTGGAGGGGCTGGAGAGAATCGCATAGGCCGCCCGGACGGATTCTGTCTCATGTGTCCCAAAGAAATACCTGAAGAACGCTTCACTGAACGATGCGACATCAGGTTTCAAAGGCTGCCATGCGCATTCAGCTCCCCAGGCGTAGCCATAGTAGTTCAACTCACGAAGCTCCTCACCGCCGTAATCATTCCAGCTCGAGATCAGCAGACCTTCTGTCTTCTCATCGTATCCGGCCCGGCTGAAGCGTTGAATGTTCTCAAACGAATTCAGGAAATCGAGGAACGGGCCGCGGTAGTTGCGCACAGCCGGGGAAACCACAACCGGGAAACCGGCACGCTTCAGCAGACCCGGAGTGTCATACTGATACTGTGGATCGTAGTTCCAGTCCACGATGACGATGTCTTTCGGAATCATCTGAAGGATTTCAGGATTCTTGAGAATAATGTCGCCATAGATCATCGGCGTTTTGCCGTATTTCCGGATGATGGCTGCCACACGCGTGTAATGATCGGCCAGCACTTTCGGCAATCCAAGTTTCGCTACACGCTCTTTGCTCGCCCCAAGACCGACGTCGCGTGTCTCATCTGCCGCCATATTGAAATAGGGACCGCTGTAGGAGCCGGCAATCTCGCCGATCATCTCATCGAGCAGCGTGTAGGTCTTCTCATCCGAAACGTTGAGCGTCCTCCCGCCCGGGTATTCTGCGTAGCCGAGGTATTCAGGAATCGCCAACAGGTTTTCGGCATGGCCGAGAGTTTGGAAAATAGGGGCTGTTGTGACGTGATACTGCCCGGCATACGCATCCAGTTCTCTCAATTCAGCGGCAGTCAATGCTCCTCTGCCTCTGCCAATCAACGGATGGTTCTTGAATGTAAACATGTCTTCTATGTACGGTGAGAACGTGTTCATCTTGTACCGTGCAAGGAAACGGATGATCTTCTTGAAGTTCGCGAGGGTTGAGACCTGCCCGCGGCTTATGTCGTCAGAAATGCCGCGCTGCTTATAGAGGGGGAAATCAGTTACAGTTGCACCGTCAATCACGACGGAGTTCTTTTCACGCCGCATCAGTTGCAGCAACGTCATCACTCCGTAGAACCTCCCTCGATCCGACGCAGCAAGGATGACAACTCCCTTCGCATCAACATCAAGGAAGTAGCCTTCTTCCGCCATTTCCGGAGGCAGCGTTCCCTTGCGCTCGCTCAAGAGTCGCCGGCCGGTCTGAGATACAGCATTGCCCACGAAAATGAACTTCGCGGGGAGTTGCCGCAATTCCTTCGCATCCGTCACAGGCAACGCCCGGGATTTCCACCGCGCGAGTTCTTCGTTGATCTGCAACGCCGCAAAACGGTCCTGCCGCGAATTCGACTCCAAAACAATCGCCGTTCCCTTGGTAAGAGCGAACTGCAGATTCTTCCGGATGAAGTGCTGAGGTGTTGGGATGATACGGGGCACCGGCATGGCATGCTGCTGCCCACTCGTCACCAGAGAGAACGAGCATAGTACCAACGCCAGCACCAGCACTCTTTTAGGAAATCTCATTACGCGGGCCTCCGGCTCATGCTTCATTTCACCAGTTCAAACGAATCGAAAAGCACACCCGCAGCGGAGTATGCTTTCAGAGAGAGCTTGTTTCCATCAACAGCAACGACCTGGAACAACGATTTGTCCACCGCTGTTTTGGCCATCAGCGACTGATAAAGCGGGTTCGCAACGTAGAACTTCGGCCCTGATGATGAGACAAGGTACACAGTCCCTTGTTGATTGTCAGGCACGACGTTTCCATTTTTCAGCTTGAAGCTCCGGGCGTAGGTGTGGTCGTGACCGGTCAACACCAGATCGACATGATATTTGTCAAAGAGCGGCAGGAAGGCAACGCGGGTCGATCGTTCATCGCGCACCCGGCCGTAGGAGTACAGGGGATGATGGAATGAAACGATCGTCCATTTGTTCGGATTCTGAGAGAGAAGTTTTTCCATCCAGGCGGCCTGGTCCTCAAGCCTGTCGTTGCTGTTTATCATGATCAACCGGACCCCCTGGTAGTCGACGAAATATGAAGTTTCCTCGAGACCCGGCACCCCATTCTCCGGAAGCGTAAAATGCGGCCTCCACATGGGAGAAATGGATTTCACCCGGTCCTTTCTTCCCCTCTCATCCAGAGCGATCTTCCCGTTTTCCATCTTGTAGGCCATGTCGTGATTCCCCGGGACCATCATGCTCGGCACTATTCTGAACACAAACCCGGCAGCATAGAAGAGTTCGGCATACCGATAGTCTTCGGGCTCTGATGTCATATCCCCCGAAAATGTCCAAAAAGACGCGTCGGGGATAGTCTTGAAGGCTTCCTGAAAAATGCGAGAGACGTGTTCCTTGATGTCGTCCTGTGGGTCGCCGAACCAGACAAACTTAAACGGCTCAGCCGATGCACGCGCGGTGGTGAACTGGTTCCATTCGCTCCAGACCGAGTCTCCGCCGACCCTGTAGACATATTTCACTCCGGGCTTCAGATCTGCGAGAACCACTGAGTAGTGAAACACCGTTCCACTCTTGTCCGCCTCAAGACGTTCGCGTTTGGCCGGCGTCATTTTCTTCAGCTTCTCGAACTGCACACCGTCTGTCGACTCGGCACATTCTACCATCTGGCTTGCCGACTCAGCCACCGTTCTCCATGTTACTGCAACGCTGGTGGCTGGCTTCTCCGTCAGGTTCAGTATTACCCGTTCAGGCACATACCGATCCTTCCCCGATTGCGCGAGGACCGATGTTGAAAGCAAAAAGAAAACTAATGCAGCGTGCACCATCTTTTTCATCATGGTCATTTCTTTCCTCTTGATCGATGACATCTGTTTCAGGCTATCGGGGGTTTGAACTCTTCGTTGCTGCGTCCATCACTGTCAGACGATACTTGATCTTCTGGTCAAATCCGTCCTTCGGGGGATGGACTTCCATGACCAGAGGGTGGCATTTCATGGCGGGGAATGGGAAAAGATAGCGGGAGGCGCGTTCCCCTTGTTTCGCTTGAACGTCTCCAACCAGAATCTCAAATAAGAACTTCCGCTTTGCTCCGACTATGATGACTGTGCGCGGGGAGACATATTCAAACGTCATTCCTTCTTCTTCCACGATCGGCTCGACGATCCGTACAACGGGCTGGCGATCATGGAACCGGAGCGTGACCGTCTTCTCGATCGCATTATCGAATATCGCATGCGACCAGGTGTATCCAACGCCACCCGGAAACCATCGTTCATTCTTGAGCTCTCCGGTGGTGGATATCCATGCAACAGTATCGCGGGAGGAGTGCGTACTCATCCTTCCTTCAAATTCATACAGGTTCGTGAAATAGCCGTTCGTGTCGGAAAACTCGATCCGGGGCGTCAGACAGATCACAGTGTCCTTCACGATGGGCATATGCATCGTCTCTCCCCGAACATAGGTAGTCTGACTCGACGTCTGAAGGAAGCCATAATCCTTCACCCATACGTTACACGCAGAGCCTCCGGTGGGGTGCTGGTTATACTGTCCACCATTCGTGTTGGTGAGATCCTTGTATCCATACCCTGCAATGGTCACCATGAAATTAGCAGAGCGAGCAAGCGCCATGTTCACTGTAGGATAGTACCTTAGCCAGCCGGGGACTTCAGACGGGAGAGCAGGCATGGACGACATGCCCTGAAATCCAAGCTCCACGGCAAGGGCCAGATTCTTCGCACGAGCGAACGTGGGATAGTTGCACAGCTGATCAGAGAATACTCTCCAGAAATGCGGCCCGTTGCCGATCAATCCGTCACGCATCATCGTGCGAAGGTAGCGCAGATTCCGTATAGCAGCGGTCGCGTACCGGGGGTCTTCCTGAGCAAACAGGCTGAAGAGAATCTGGGGACCGTCCGCAGTCTTGCTCCCAAACGTCGTCCACTTATAGCACCGGCTTCCCCAGGAACCGTCGATCGCGCCGTTGGGGTACACAAATGGAAGGTTCTTCGCGAGAGACCGCCGAACGGCTTGCTCGACATCCTGGTCCCTTGTTTCCCGGGCATACAATGCAAGACCCCAGAGGGACATGTCCATTTCATAGCCGAGATCCACCCCATATTTCACACCGAATGATCGCGCCGCTTCACCCTGGATGAACCCATCTTCGTCCATCTTCGCAACTGTCCAGTGAGCCAGCAGTCGCGCTTTTTCGCGATACGCAGCATCCGGGATCAGGGCTCCGGTCATTGCCAGCGCGGCCGCCGAAGTGGGACAGTAATTGATGCTCGCAAAATCGGGACTCATAACACGAACGAGGTAATCTGCAGCAGACTTGATTGAACCCTTCCATCTCAGGACTTCTTCTGCCGAGAGAGCCGGACTCAGAATCGGAAATGCCCGCACCATCATGAGAAGTTGATCGGCTGTTGTCCCGGTCCAGGCCCACGGCGTCTCGATCCATTGCCCCTCCGGCTGCTGTTGGCGGATGAGCCAATTGCCAACCCGGATCGCAGCATCCCGATATTTCCTGTCGCTCGTATGCTTGAACATGACGGCAAAGGGATAGACTGCTTCGGCAGCGCGGGTGTGAAGAACTCCGCAAGCCGGGCAATTGAGAGCACCAAATTCCTTATCACCTTTCTCAATTCGCTGCAAGTCGAGCAACGCTTTCGACAGCACAGAGAGGCTCTCATAACATTCATCATGCAGCGATACTTGTTCTTGCCTGGCGCTGCTTACTGCGAACGATGCCAGGAGCAGTGCTCCGGCAACAAGGCCATCTCTCACAATTGTTCTCACGCGTTTCACGTCCATGGTTGCGATTGTTGTTCGATTCTGCCGACTGAGCAGGTTCATGCCAGCCAGCTAGCCAATGTAGGTCGTCAAGACCCCTGCGGCCAGTATCGCAGCGACAAAGAGCACTGCCCAGAGAAATCCCTTCACATCGACGCTGTACCTGGTGAAGCTGAATTTCTTGTGCAACGACAAGAGATCAACAAGAAGCAAGCTGTGCCCCTGTTCCTCCAGAGTGCCGTTCCCTGCCCCCTCCGGTATTCCCGCGATAGATTCTCCTTCGAGCATGATGGGAATGCCCTTTTCCTTCAGCCGGTATTCCTCTCCAACCGGTGTATGCAGCAGTGTGAAGAATTTCTCAAGCTGGCGTTCCGGTTCCGGCTTCGTCAACAGGCTTACAAGCACGAGGACCAGAATCCCAGATGGTAAATATGCGGCGATCTGGTATTCCAGCGGCCAGTGAAGGACCAGTCCGGTAAACAAGGAAACACCGGCCGTCGTCACAAGGCTCGCCCACACTCCGTATCTGTTGGCGCCGCGCCAGATCACACCCATCCAGAACGCGATGCCGAAGAAAGCGGTGAACTGCCACACATACTTTATTCCCTGCACAACACTTGAAAGCGTCAGGGCCAGCACGACCCCCCCCACGACAACCACAAGAGCGGCGATGCGCGCTACTTTCAGATCATTCGCGTCCGATGAATCGCGCTTCATGTATTTCTTGTAGAAATTGCGCGTGAACAGTGCAGATCCGCCCACCATGTAGTTGTGCGACGCAGCGAGAACCATGGCCGCCATGGCAGCGATCATCAATCCAATGAGACCGTGAGGCAGGAGGTTTGTCACCGCGGTGCCGAACGCCATCTCGCGATTCGCCATCGTCAGCCCGGGATAGAGAACTGCGGCAAGAACGCCGACATAAGCCCACCCGAGAGTCGCAAACCGCTTCACGAAATTGCCGAACGTGAACCCCGATCTGCAGCCCATCTCCGATTTCCCCGCCCCGCCAACACCCATATGATGAGGCAAGACCACAACGCCAACAAGGCCGTTGAGCACCGCCATGACGATGAAGAAAAGCGTGACTTCGTGCGGAGCGACGAAGCTGAACATATACTCTGGAAGCTTCGCCTTCATCGCAGTCAGTCCGCCCCCTGCAGCAAGCGCAAACGGAATCAACAGGAACGAGAGGACAAAAATGAAAGACCCCTGGAGCAGATTGATGAAGAGCGCCGAGACCAATCCGCCCAACACACTATAGGCCAGGAAGAAAACAGTAAGCAGGATCACCACGACTTCGGCGGGGATTTGCCCCCCCGTAATCGCATCGATGGCCGATCCGGTCCCTTTGAGAATCAGTCCGACCTCGAGCGTGAAATACGTCAAACCCATCACGGCGTAGGCGGAACCGAGCTTCGACCCGAATCGCTCCTCGAAGAAATCACCTGTGGTGATGTAGCGAACCCGCCGATAAATGGGGGCAAGGAGCCAGTAAAAAGGGGTTGAAAACAGGTACACCCACTGATACCAGATGCCCGCAAGTCCAATCCCGTAGGTCGCTCCGGAGACCGCGATGGCCTGGTCTGTGTGTGTGCCAGCTCCGAGCGCGTTCATGATCATCATGATCTTGCTGCCGCGCCTGTTTCCCATGAAATAGTCACCCGAGTTGGTGACGTGTTTCTTCATGTGCCAGCCAAGCCAGACAACTCCGCCGACGTAGACGAGGATAACCAGCAGGTCAATGAGAGATATTCCGAACATATTCTTCCCGCGCCGTTATTTCTTCTCTAGGTCTGTCCACAGTGATTTGAGTTTGAACGCAGCGAGTTTTGGTTGACGCGCCCGGGTGAATACTCCCTTCATATTCAGCAGCACCCGCCGAAAATGCTGCGGCGTCCGGAAGTCGGCAAAATTCCACACGTGTTCGCCCACCGTGTACGGTTTTGAACGAAGAAGCCTGATGTACATCTCGAGCAGTTTTTCCTGGTATTGTTCAGTGAAAAGCTGGTCAGATGTCGAGTGCAGACCCGGCATCGTGTCAGCTCCGAATTCCGTCATCATCATCGGTTTGCCGTACTTGGAATGGAGCGCATCCATCTCCGTCTCCAGTACTTTGACGGCGAAATCAAGACGTCCCGGATACTCGTACCAGCCGTAATACCTGTTGATCGCCAGGATGTCGCTGAATTCAAACACCGGGTCTTCGAGGCCGGCGCGTTGACAGTTGGGAACTATCATCGGACGCGATGGGTCGAGCGTCCGCGCGAAGGAAAAGACCTCTTTCCAGTAATTCTTCCCTGAACCGTTGTAATATCCATTTTCGCCCACGAGGTTTGGCTCGTTGCCCAAGGCCCACATGATAACCGACGGATGGTTGTGATCGCGGTCGAACAGCTTCCGGATGAACTCCTTGTGATTCTTGAGGGTCTGCTCATTGACATGCCGCATGTCGAGACTGACCGCAGGCACTTCGTCGATCACAAGAAACCCCTGGCGATCTGCCATCGCGAGGATTTCTTCTGCATATGGATAGTGGGACGTGCGGAACGAATTGGCGTGAACCCACTTCATCAGCTGGAAATCTTTCACCACCACGGGGAGCACGAGACCTTTTCCAGTGACCGCGAAATCTTCATGCTTGCCGAAGCCCTGCAAGTACACCGGTTCCCCGTTGAGCAGCAGGGAGTTTCCGCTCACTTTCACTTCGCGCACACCGACGTCCAGCGTGTAAGTATCGACGACCTCCCCTTTGTTCATCAGCTCGAGGACGAGATGATAGAGGAACGGATCCGCCGGAGACCAATAGCGGCAATTGTCGAAATGAAGGTCGATCGAGGTCTCTTCCTTCTGAATGATCGCGGTGGTGCTCGGATGTTCTGATCCCCCCGTAATCCGTGCAGAAAGGGTCATCCCCTCCGCTTCCTTTGCCACGACACGAGCATAGAGTGTCCCCTTTTGGCCGGGGAGGATCGCCGTATCGACCTTGATGTCATGGATGTAACTGACCGACGTTGCATAAAGGCTTACCGGCCGATGGATTCCGCCGAAGGGAGAGAAATCGAAACGGGCCGGCGGGAATGTCTCTTCCCGCAGTCGTTTCTCGTCTGTGTAGTCCTGCGTCAGGATGCCCTGCGGGATTGTCTCGTTTGTCAGGCGGCAGTCTACTGACAACACAATAAGGGCATCCTTGCCGGCGATCACAAACGGCGTCACCTCGAATTCGAACGGGAGGAACCCCCTTCCGTTGATCCCAACCAAGGTTCCGTTGACCCAGACTTTGGTTGAGTAGTCCGCTGAGCCAACCCGCAACCAGATGCGGCGGCCGGAGAACTCCGACGGAATGCAGATCGTCGTACCGTACCAACCGATTCCGACATAGTGCAGGAGGCCGAGTTCTTCGAGCTGCTCGTTCCAGCTGCCCGGAACGGCGATTTCGATATCGGTGTCGAGGCCTCTGAACCATTCTTTCTTTTCGCCAACCTCCTCCGGGTCGACCTTGAATTTCCAGATACCAGAGATATCGAGTGTTGTTCGGTTCTTATTCGTTTGAGGATATAGCATACTTCATCTCTATCGTTTCAATTTCATGGAACATACTTGAGAGCAACAGAATCCTGAAAAGCGGTCGAAACACTTCAGCGGGTTTGCATCATCCATCACTCCATTGCCGGAACGCCGGATTCGCGCTGGTTTACCATTGTTCTTTTCTTCGCACCGCATGATTCTCTGATAACCAGCGTTGGTTTGAAAATGGTCCTGTTTCCAACGTCCCCCTTCTCAAGACGCTTCTGAAGAATCTCTACAGCCAGCCTCCCGATTTGATCTACCGGTTGATGAATCGTCGTGAGAGGAACGGACGCATACCGAGCTATGACCGTGTCATCGAATCCGACGATGGCGACATCCTCGGGCACTCTGATCTGCTTTTCGCCGGCGCCCTGGAGGAAGCCGAGAGCCACCACGTCGTTATAGAAAAAGAGCGCGTCCGGCCTGTTCTTGAGATCTGGGAACCGTCTGCCAAACTGATACCCGAGCTGAAACCGGTCGGCTGCTGCGTCTTCCTCCGTTGAGCCAAGAACATGAACACTGTCCGCAAGAAATGGCATGTCGTGCTCGGTGAGAGCCCGATAGTAACCGTTCTTTCGAACCTCGCTCAACAGGTTCCCCTTGCCAACGTGGACGTATCCGATGGATTTGTAGCCGACGTTGATCAGGTGTTCGGTCGCCAGGTATCCCCCCTGCTCATGATCTGACCCGACGTACCAGTACTCCGGGTCGTGAATATACGAGACCATGATGTAGGGGAAGTTCTCTTTGTGCAGCTGCTGAATATAGTCGGTTGCCCGGTACTCCAGCGACAGCGATGCGATGATCAGTCCATCCACTCCCATGGACGTGAAGTGGTTGATCTGGTTTTCTTCTTTCTCAATATCATTGGAAGAGCTGGAGAGCAGCACGTTGAATCCGAGCTCGTACGCCCGTTCTTCGACGCTGTGCACGATCAAAGAAAAGTACGGGTGCTTCAGATCGCGCAGCACCAGTCCGAGCGTCTTGTTCGGAGAGAGATTGATTTTCCTCGTTTGTTTCTCGGCTACATAGGTTCCCCTGCCCACACGCGTGTAGAGGATCCCCTCGTTGACGAGATAGGCGAGTGCGTTCTTGACAGTAATGAGGCTGACGCCGTACTTGGCCGCGAGCTCCTGCTGTGTCCAGATCTGCTCGCCCGGCTTCAGCTCGCCCCGCTCCACCTTGCCCCTGATGTCATTGACGATCTGCTCGTACAGGGGCGTGCGAAGTCCAAAATCAATTTCTTTTGCCATTGGTTTTCCAGCTCTTCCGAATAGGATTACAGGACATCTTAAAACCCTCTCAATGTCCAGTTGTCATTCCCGCTCGTAGTAGGCGGGAATCCAGACAACGCGTTCTGGACTCCCCGCCTGCCTCATCTAGTTCACGAAGGCGGGCAGGCCGATTGGAGCATCCCCGAACAAACAACTTCGGGGCAAGTCGGGAGTGACAACGGGTTCTGAGAGCACCTCAGCTTACTTCGTGAGAACCATCTTCTTCGTCTGCGATGCGCCGTTCACTTGCAGGCGGTACATATAGACACCGCTCGGTTGCGACGAAGCATCCCATTGCACAGTGTGCGAACCAGCCGAGAACGTCCCATTCACCAGCGTCGCGATTTCTCTGCCGAGGAGATCAAATACCTTCAATGATACCCGGCTGTTCGCTGATAGCCGATAGCTGATAGCTGTCGACGGATTGAACGGGTTCGGGTAGTTCTGGTCGAGAGCATACTGCGCCGGGATGCCGTCCACATGCCCACCGTCGCCGATTCCCATTGCGATCTTCCAATCCAACCACGAGCCAATCCTCTGCCCCTTTGTTCCTGCGGTATAGAGCGGTGAAGTGGTCGGGTAGCTGAGATTGAGAGCATAGTGGGTCTGGCCGAACTCGATGGAGCCCGGAGCTGCCGGCAGGTTGGTCTTCTGGTTGGTTATTTGAGACTTCGACGTGTCGTGCATGGAGAGCACGGTGGCTGTCGGGACCGTGAGGCCGGTTGCGAATGCGACCGCGATGGTGTCATTCTTGGAGCGTGTCGTCGCGGAGATCCGAATAACCGTCGTGTCCATCAGGTTCCTGCGCCGCGGCGTGAACAACGAGAATGGCGGCTTGATGGTCTTGTAGAGGTTCATGATCGCCGTGTCGATGTACCAATTGTTGTTCGTAATCGTCAGGCTCTGCGGCGTATCGGTTCGTGGATCCGCCATCAACATTCCGCCCGGCGTTGATGTGTCGCCGATGCAGGCTGAATTGACCAGCAAGTTGTTCGTGTAGAAACCGGTCTTAACCTTGCCGAAATTGAACATCGTATTATTCGGGCAGTTGACGATCGTGTTTTGGTTGATTCTGTAGTAGCCCATGAATCCGGTGGCACCTTCAGTACCGGTGCGGACCAACTTTTCCGTGATGTTGTAGATGATGCAATTCTCGATCACGAGCGTATCCTGGTTCGTTCCACGGGTGTCAAGGATTCTGCCATTCAGACTGTTCTGGTCACCCATGTTGCTGAAGATTGAGTTAGTGATGAAGACCTTGTTGTTTGCGTTGTCCAGGCGAATCGCGGAAGAGCCATCCTGATCTAGATGACACGAGTCGATCACGAGACGCAATCCCCCCGCCGTCGGGCGGATAACGTCAGTAATGAGGACCGGAGCTGTCTGATTGTCGTCCTTGCCTACAATATAAAGATTGGAAATTGTCAGATTGCCTTTGGGTGCAAAGGGACGCGACGCGCTGCCCGTGGCCGGGATTGCCGGACGCACGATCGGCATTGCTCCCGTCCCGTATGCTGCACGGATGTTCAGTTGATCAAAGTTAACAACTGACGTCAGTGTTCCGTAGTAACCACCACGTTGGAGAACATACACTGTGGGCTGTGTTTTGCGGTTCAGAGAATCGCCGTGGATCGTCTGTTCCAGCGTCCCGATTCCTTGCGGGACGTTGATAATTCGCTGCGCGTTGGCGGGGATTGTACAGATCGCCAACACGACTGCGAGTATGCCGATGGCTGAAAAAAGGTGCCTCTGTTTCATGGAAACCTCCTTATGATGGAATTGATGCAACGTGAGTTAGTGAGATATCTAGAGTTCAAATCGAATTCCAAGTTCAGCGGTCCAGCCGAAGTACTTCTCCTCTGTCGGATACCGCATCGCCGACGTATATGATCGGTCGGGAAGGTTCGTCAAATTGTTGATGGACAACATGACAGATGAATGCCATGGGAGTTTGTACTGCAGCGTCAGATCCCATCGTTTGTAATCGTCTGTATATCCGTCGACCTCCGCCGTTTCACCGATAACCGCTAGCGCATTGGACTGATAGATGAGAGACAGCCTGGCTGAGAATTTGCCCTTTTCATAGCCGACGGTCACGTTCGCGATGCGGTCGGATTGTCCCGGCATCGGGATAACGCGGGATGTGTCCTTGGCAACCGGCCTGAACGGAGGGAATGGATCACGTTGACTGTAGTCCGTGTAGGGAAGAAGCGTTTTTGAAAAGATCCTTGAGAAATTGATGTTCAGGAGAATGCCGTCGAGCGGACTCGGCAGGAACTGAAAGTTTGTCTGGATTTCGCATTCGAAGCCGTACACCCTCGAATCATAGGGGAGGTTGTCCGGCTGGAACAGCTTATAGGTCGTGAACCTCGTCGGATCGGCCTTGTCATAGAACTTGATAAGCCCCTGCTTGATGTAGTCGATATCCCTGACAATTTTGTAGAAGCCGCCAACGCCGAGGAGACCCAGACGGCCGTCGTAAAACGAGAGCGCTGCATCATAGTTGACCGCCTTGATGCGCCCAATGTAAGGGTTCCCGTAATATGCTTCGAGAGCATCGCCGTCGATCTTCCTCCGCGGAACAAGGTTTTGATAGTCAGGCCTCGAAATTGACTTCGTGACAGCCAGACGGAGGTCTGCCCATTCGGTGAAATTGAAACGGAGATGGAGCATGGGAAGCACGTCTTCATAACTCAACGTACCGACCGTGTCCTGGCCGGAACGTGCGATTACATCGCCGGTCGTCGCATCTCTTGTGACCTCTCCAAATCTTGTCTGATACCAGTTCACCGTCCTCTCGTAGCGCACACCGGGCATGACCGTCACCCATGTGCCCCACTTGATCTCGGCCATCGCATATGCGGCGGTGACCTTTTCGCCGGCCAGATAGTCGTCCAATTCGGCGAGATAGTCAACGAAGTAGAAGCGCCTGCGGTCTGAAGGACGTCTGTAGTCTTTGAACTCTTCGTAGAACGACTGCAGCTTATCGACCGACAGGGCATTCAGGAAATTGTAGCGCCCATTGAGAAAATTCTCGGCCTTGAAGCTGTCGTCGACGAAGTTCATGTAGCTCATCAGGTCCCTTCCGTCCGTGGTCTTGATGAAACGCCCCGGAAATTGTTTCATGAGGATGTTCCCCGGCCCGTTCGATTCCGTCTCCAGCCCTGCGTTGTCGACGTCTCGTCTCTTGTCCTTGTACTTGCCGCCGAATTTGATCTTCGCCCACATATCCGGCGCAAGCGTCATCGGCACCGTGAAGTCGAGCTGCCCCGCGAAATCGCCGTCCTTGATCCATTGCTGGGTGATGTAGTCATACCGGAAGTACGAAAGATCGAGCCTGTTCTTCGCCTGGGCAATCGCTTTCTCCGGGCCCTGATCGACAACCTGAGAGTTGAATGCTCCCTGCTCCTCAAAACGTGAATCGTGCTGGAACGGGGTCTCCTGGCGGGTCGATGCGTAGTTCGTGCTCCAGTTCGCTTTCATGAAATCGAAATTGTACTCGCCGGCAAGAACATTTGTCAAAAGATCGATATTAACAAACCGTTTCCGCAATGAGTTTTCAGTGATTGATGTTGAGATTTGGTACCTGACTCTCCGTTGGGTCTCATCCCGCTCTGTGCGGCTGTACAACGTGCTCATCTTGATAAATCCCTTGCTGAACCCGTAATCGAGAATCATGTTGCCCCCGAATCGATCGCGGGTCTCAAATCGATCGACGAGCGAGGTGTTGTCGATTTTGACGACCGTGTTGTTGACCGAATAGGAGGCCGCGAATTCATCCGAGGGACGATGGGCGCGCTGAAAGTTCCCCTCCATCAGAACGCCAAGGGCGTCATTGAAGAACCTGTTGCTCGCGCTCAGGCTGCCGCGGAAATTCTGATAACTCTTGTCTTGACTTGAGTACCCCCCCTCAAGTCGTGCGCGTGTCTGCCACCCTGCGTCCGCTTTCTTCATTTCGAAATTCACCGTTCCCCCGATAGCATCGCCGTCCTTGTCCGGCGTGTTCGCTTTCGTGACTTCGATGCCCGACAGCATCTCAGAGGAAATCATCGTCAGGTCGACGGACCGATCGACAGCGTCTGTGGCGGGAATCTTCTGGCCCTCGATGGTTATCGGGTTGTATTTCGGCGACATCCCGCGCATGATTACTTTCGATCCTTCACCTGCGTCACGTTGGATGGACACTCCGGGCAACCGCCCAATAGACTCCGCGGCGTTGTTGTCAGGCAATTCCTGTATCCGGTCGCGAGCAACAACGTTCGAGATTGTCATGGAAGTAAGCTGCTGGTTGATCGCCGCCTGCTGCCCTTTCATCTGGGCAGTCACCACAACTTCGTTTTGCTGGATCACCGTCGACTTCAGAGCAACCTCAAGATCCTCCGTCTGATCCGCCTTCACAATCACCTCACGCTCGGCGGTCTCGTATCCGAGGTAGCGAACCACGAGTGTGATCTTCCCCTGCGCAATCTGGTTGATTCTGAACTTCCCGTCGTTGTTCGTCGCCGCACCCTTGGCAGTCCCCTTCACAAGCACGTTCGCACCCGGGAGCGCAGTACCGTCCGCACCATCATAGATCCGGCCGGTGATCGTTCCATACCCCTGACCAAAGGCCGAAGATGAAACCGAACACAGCAGCAGAAGACCGAGCATTACCCGGCTCACACTGCTCATCAGGCCAAGTGGTCGGAGCAGAGTTGTTGATTGTTTTCTTTCTGTAGACGTTCGCCTCATAACATTGCCCTCATATCATTTTCTGAGTACTGTTCTATTGTTCAATTGGCACCAGAGAGCGTTTGCTTTCTTCACTCTCCGACAATCGAGATGCGGTACGAAACTCTTTGTTTGAATCCTGTCGCGGGCTTCTCAATTTCAAGCTCCACCGGATACGCTTTCAGTGCCGGGTACGGCGACCAGTAGTGGGCCGCTTCCCTCCCCAGGACCAACCGTGCGTCGCCTTCAATGATTTTGAGCTCAAATTGTCTCCGGGGGGTTTTGATGAGCACGGTCTTTTCGTCGATCATTGTGACAGTCATTCCAGGCCACTGAATGAACGGCTCCACGATCTGCACGCTCTCCCAGGCATCGTGGTATGTCAGTTCGACCGTTTTAACCAGATCATTGTCACGAATCGTGTGCGTGAGCCGGTACGCAATCCCTCCTGCATACCAGGTTTTGTCCCTCAATTCGCCGCTTGTCTTCACACTATGCGATCCGTCGCTTTCGCTGGAGGTTGTCATGACTCCATCGAATTCAAACAAGTTGGTGAAGTAGCGCCCTTTTGTTCTGAACTCGATACGCGGCGTGAGGGTAATCACCGTGTCCACTTCCGGAAAACTCATCGGTTCCCAGCGGGCGTAAAACGTCTGGCTTGACGCCTGAAGCAAGCCGTATCCTTCCACCCACAGGTTCGAGATGGATCCGCCAGTGGGCCGGAACATGTATTTGCTCTTGTCTTTCCTCTCGATATCCTTATACCGATAGGCGGGGATGGAAACCATGAAATTCTTTGTCCGGACCTCTGCCACCTGGACGGTAGGGAAGTACTTCAGCCACCCTGACTTGTCTGTAGGAAGCGGCGAGAGAGTCCGCAACGCGCCTGATTCGAGAGTATAGGCGAGCGCGAGGTTCTTCGCTTTCGTGAAGGTCGGATAGACACAAGGAGGTTTGTTGAACAATTCGGAGTACTGGGGACCGTAGCCAATGAAACCGTTCGTAATGTTGGTCCGGAGATACTCCAGATTCTTGTACGCGGCGGTCGCATAAAAGGGCTGGTCGGCGGCGAACAGGGTAAAAAGAACCTGGCACCCGTCCGACGTCGCGCTTCCATACGTCGTCCACTTGTTCGACCGGATCCCCCAGGATGCGTCCAGCGAACCGTCCGGGTAGATGAAGTACACGTGAGTGCGGAGTGAAGAGCGGACTGCACTTTCTACAACCGTGTCCTTAGCCATCCTGGCGTAGTACCCCAAGCCCCAGAGAGACATCTCCATATTGTATCCGAGATCGACTCCGTACTTGTTGTCGTGCTCTCGTCCTCCCTCACCCGTCAGAAACCCATCCTCGTCCATTTTTGAAATTGTCCGGTGAGCGAGTTCCTTCGCACGCAGCACATATTTCGGATCGGGCACAACGCGATTGACGCGCACAAGCGTCGCGGTGGTGGTTGCAACGTAATTGATGCTCGCCCACTCGGGCGTCATGATCTTCATGAGGTAGTCAGCCGCCTTGCGCATCGACGTCAACCACGCAGATTGCTCTGCACCAGAGAGACTCGGGCGGATCCCCTCGTAGGTCTCAGCCAGCATCAAGAGTTGATCGGTCGTCGTTCCGGTCCAATCTTCAGGAGTCTCTTTCCAGCTTCCATCCGGAAGTTGCTGCCTGATCAGCCAGTTGCCTGTGTTGACGGCAGCGTCCAGGTATTTCTTATCATGAGTAATTGAGTAGGAAACGAAAAGGGGGAAAACAGATTCTGACGCTCGTGTATGATAGACATTGCAATGGACGCATCGAATGGCACCGAAGTTCGAATCGGTCGGTTCCTTCACCTGTTGGGAGACGATCGTGTTCGACAATTCGATGAGCGTCTTTGCATACTCGCCCCGGAGATCAACCATCGCAGTATGAGTCTGGGCTATCAGGAGGGTCGTTCCCACAAGGATCAAACCGCCAAGGCGCAGAGAACGCCAAGAAGAAAGTATTGTCTTCGTTTTCAGATGACCCGTGAGTTCTTCAGGGCCTTGAGGTTCTTGGCGGTTCATATTCTTACAATGAGAACGACACTGAGTTGTTTACGTCAGTAATTTCCTGGCCACCCGATGGAAGGCTGACACGTATCGTGTACCGGCCTTGCAGCGCGGGGAGCGTGAAGGAAACTCGCTGGCTCTTTGGAACCATGTCAAGCGGAGCATCGATCTTCGCAACAGTCGTCCGTGAAAGCACCTTCAAGGCGGCTCCATGTGACATGAGTTCCACCAAAACGTTCGCGGCACCCAGCGTACCGATGTTATGCACCGGAAGGGTGACCTCGACTTCGGAGACTGATTTCTTCACAACGCGCAGTTCCGACGCCGTCACTGCAAGATCGCACATGGCGGTTTCCGGTTGAGCTGCCCCGGCAAGCTGCTTCACAACCAACAGTTCTTCCTTCCCGGGCGCTGAAGAGACCGGCAAGGAGAAATTTCTTTGAGCGATGTCCAACGTCTCCGTATGTGTAACCGTCTCAAATGTACCGTCATGGTCAGCATCGATTCCCTTGGTCAAAATGTAGCGACCCGGGCTGAGCTGGAGAAACGAAATCCGCCCCTGCTGAACGGTTGCTGCGTGGTTGAACATCTTTGCCGTCAGACCTGTCGGTGATGCGTTCAAGACGAGGGCCGAGAACGTGGTATCAAAGCCGCTCCAGAAAATGGGACTGAAGGGAAAGAAGAGATCAACAGTTGGAGCGCCCAGATACATCGATTCCAAAACACCAGCACCGCGATCTTCACGGTCACGAAGGTTCCGGATCTCAATTCGGTCGGTGAAGTACCCTTCCGTCGTGATGAGAGGCAGGTTTTCCCGGGCATCCTTGAGCATGGCGGTCAGTTCATCGCGCAAATACTGGTCATCTGAGGTCAGTCGAAACTTGATGTAAGCGGATCCTTTTTGCCTGAGCAGGTCGTCATACTTCGTATTCGAGGTCGCGAGACGCCAGAGTTCGGCAACGTCCCAGAAGCCGCCCGAGCGCATCATCATGTACGCCGCCCATTCTTCCGATCCGGTCTCTTTGGGAACTTCGCGGAGACCCTGGTGCTTCTTCACCAGTTCCAGGGACATTTCGATCGGCTGAAGGTACTTCGGGTCATGAAACAACTGGTAGTTTGTCATGAACTCCATGAGCATGTCGGTCGCCCCGTGATAATCGTAGTAGTTCCAGTACATGCCCGGGTGATGCCAGTTGTCGGCGTGTCCGCCGATAGCGTCGTCCGAAAACCGGATCGCAGCCGGGACGATTCCTTTCGGTTTTCCTTTGTCGGTCCGCATGCAGTCTTCAAGCCACGCGTCTCCCCACTCCTTGAGAAATTTCAAAGCCTCGGGATGCCGGTTGTACCACGCGAGCCACCGGATCGCTTTCACCGTGCGCGTATTGTACGAAACATCACAATCCTTCGGCTTCTCAGTATCAACCTCCGTGGAGGAATACCAGGTCGACTTGAAGTGACGGTGACCGTACGCGTTCTTGCCGGTCCAGAGCTCCATCGCCAGTTTGAGGCTCTGCATGCATCGCTCGACATAGACCGGGTTCCCGTAGTCGAATCCGATCATCATCGGCTGCGTGTCGGCAACCGGCTCGGACGAGTGCTCGACATCCCGCACTTTTTTCGACCATCCGTTCTCGATCCAACTGCTGTTCCACATTCCATCCACGAGCCGCTTCATGCCCGCAAGCGTTATGGAATCATCCACGCCTACGCGCGCAAAGGGCCACCATCGCATCATCTCGACATCATCGTCATACTTCCCGCCAAACTCCCCGTCTTCCGCCTGCCGGGCTTCCGACCAGTAGTGGATGACGTCTTTCAGTTGGCTCACTGCGATTCTCTGAAGCTCCGCCCACTCGGGAACCCCCGCCGCGCGCTTCATACCCGAACCCGGTGCTTCGTACTCATTCAAGTACATCTTCACGAGATCGCTGCGGGGATAGAGGTTGCCGATGATTCTGAACAGCGAATCGGCCCTCTCGATCATACCTTTGGCGCCTTGTTCCACCCAGAGCATGTAACAGGTCTTCGCCATGTGCCACGTTGCCGCGAACCAGAGAGGGTGATGTGGAAGTGAGGAGATTTCTGAAGACGAGATCGCGGACACTTCGCAGTTACCGAAAATCCCAAGACTGTGAGCATCGCGCGCCCATTGCCATCCGGCTTGTTTGAAATGACGGTCAGACCGAAGATAGAGCTCGGCGAGGCGCAGGTCAAGCCGGTACCGCGGGGAGGGGTTGTTGCGATACTCCTCTTCGATCAATGCTTTTGCCGCTTCGACGAACTGGTGCGGCGATTCCGTTTCGATCCGCGAGGCTGCAGCAAAAAGAAGGTGAGCTCTCTCATAACGCCATTGGTCGGGGATGGCATCGACAATGCGCATCGCATCCCGGATCTTGCCGGCATTAATAAGCTTGAGAGCAAGATCAATGTTCGGTGCTTTGGCGTCCGCGCTTTTCTTGAAGACACCATCGACAAACTGAATCGGACCAGGTTCTGCAGCGTAGAGCACGATGCCTGCAACCGAGCTGGGCTGCTTGTCGGCTGCGATGCTGACTGTGATTTCGCCCGATTCATTCTCGACCGGTCGGATCACGGCCCAGTACGGCGGGGCATAGTCACTCTCTGCGCTGTATCCGAACGAAGAGATGCGATGAACGATCACCTTCCCGTTGACCGAGATAGATCCTTCCCAGATCTCGCGGGTCCCCCCCTCCATCATGATCTCTACGAAGTACTTTCCTTTCGGCGCGTCGATCCGAAAACTGATGGCACCGTTCTTCTTGAGACCGTCTGATATCTCTGTACCGAGTGTAAGTTGGAGAGTCGACTTGGAAAACTGCTGAAGTGAATCCGTCAGGAGACCATAACCGCGCTCTTTCGTGTATTTTGTCTCGGCCGTAACGCGAACAGACTCATTCCAAGTCACACTCGTGATCGGTCCAAAATCAAACCTATAGGGGGACTGATTGGCCTGCGATAAGACCACAATGCTCTGACAGCTCAGGAACAAGGCAATCAGGACCACTCGAAAAAATATGGGTAGAACAGGAGGAGTTGTCATAGTGAGGTGAGTTGGCTTCCTGAAACTGCACGGTGTGAAAGCCAGGAAGACGCTCTATTTTCGATTGGTCAGTGGAGAAAAGGAAAAGCTACGGCATGAGTTGGTATATAGTTGGTATAAACTATATACTAGGTAGAAGATATCAGGAAACGACTACTCTGTCAAGGGGATTTTGAGTGGGGACGTTTTATTAATGTTCAAATCTGGCAATCCGACGACGGTCGGACACTACGAATTGCCAGTTTCGAGAAGGAGAATCTATGCAGGTGCTTGAATCCTATTTCATTCTGTTGGACGAGGAGAAGAGTATCTCATCGAGCCTGTCCACCGGCGGACAGAGGTTCTTCACATTCGTCAGATCATTGCCGATGACTGAAATCTTGCCGGTCGGGCCACCCGACAATTTGATGAAATTGAGAGTCGGTGTTTTCACGCTCGATCCTGAGATCATCACGGTGTTCACATTCTCCAGAACAATGGCTGCCTCGGCCTGCAAGGAGATCATCGGACTGAAGCCTGAGATTCTTGCGTCGGCCACATCAATCAACAGAAGCGCCGGGCGCACGTCTTCCCGTTCGTACACAAGATCAACACCTGACAAGGTCAATCCCTTCACGTGCCGGACGTAGAATCCGTACGCCGGTAGCTGGCCCCACATGGTCGATTCAGGATACTGGTCTTCCAATTCCTTCGGAGTTTCACCCGACTTCTCCGACGCGCCCCCGGCAAATGAGATCCGGATATTCCTCAAGGAGATATTCTCCAGCGAGTGATTCGGAATCCCCGTGATCGAACAGCCGGTCGACTTCGCGTTCTTCGCGATGACGTCGCTGATGCTGATGTTCCTGGTCGTTCCAACGGGGGGCACGGGCGCGCCTTCGTAGTGTACTCTTCCGCGATTCCCCAGCCGGATGAATATCGGAACTTCGGGGCCGTCGATGATGACATTCGAAATAGAAATCCCATCCATGATGCCGCCATCGACATTGGTCAATGCAATACCGGCGATTCCTCCACGTTTTCCGGTCATCACGGAGTCAGCCTCGGACGGTTTTACGATGATATTGGAGATCACGATATTCCGGAATCCTCCTGTGGATTCCGTCCCCGTCTTCAACGCGTTGCAGTGGCTGCTCACCACGCAATTCGTTATCGTCACGTTCTCCGTGATCCGTTCGGATGTGCTCTTCAGCGTGATGGCGTCATCATCCGTGTCACCGACGCAATCCGAGATGACGACATTTCTGCACCCGTCGATGTCCATCATGTCATTGTTCTTGTTTGCGTGGCTGTAGACACGGATGCCGTGGATGACGAGGTTCTCGCAGGCAAGGTACTGCTGTGTCCAGCACGCCGGACGCTGCAGCATGATGCCTTCGATCTTCACTTCTGTACATTCCACGAATCGGATCAAGTACGGCCGGTTCTTGTACCGTGCGGGTTTCTCTTTTGAGATGACCTTGAATTGCTCCCCTTTTCCGTCGATGACCCCCTCGCCTTTGATCGCGATGTTCGTCCGCCGCTCTGCATAGAAGAGACTGTGCCTGAGGAATGAGTCGTTGTACGACCGGAGTTGGGGCCTGTGCTCGGTGTAATCGGAGAGTCGGCTGCTCCCGAGGATGGTCGTTCCCTTCTGCAGGTAAAGCTCGACATTGCTCTTCATTTCGATCGAACCGGTCAGGAAGATGCCTGGAGGTACTACGACTACCCCGCCTGATTCAGCACACTTGTCCACAGCGCGCTGGATGGATGCAGTATTGAGTGTCGTCCCATCCCCCCTGGCGCCAAAGTCCACAACACTGAAGGCTCGTGAATCCTGCTGTGCGAAGGAATACGATGCCAGGAGAAGCGCGGCAAGTTGAATTCTGATCATCAGCTTCATGGACGACTCACTTCCCTGTTTGTTTTCAGTCTGGATCATGTGCTTCGATTTCCTGCACCGGTGCCCGCTAGCGGTTTGCATTGAGGCACAAGCGGAGGAATAAGAAAACAAATGCCGTTACCGAAGTCAAGACTATTGGAATGCCGGAGCTCCGTTTGTCAATATCAGCAATCGTGACGGCCTCTCTTTCTTGCTTGCCGATGGCTCCGACAAAGACTATTTTCTGATTGGAATCCGTTCAACAACCCAGGGAGACCCCTCATTGCGCAATGAGAACAGGATACAACCAATTCAGATGCACCTGGTACGATTGATTCACCTGCTGTTGCTTTGCTTCATGACAACAGGTGTGATCGTTGGAAAGAAACGTGATCTGCTCAGCAAATCGTATACTACTGATTACCTCCGAAAAACACTCGCGACCCAATCGAGCTGGCATCCCTTTCCCAAAGCGTCAGAAAGAGCATCCTGGGAAGCTCTCCCTGAAGCTCTCAAGAAGTCATATATCGGGAGAGGCGACGAAGCATTGCAGTATCAATGGCCGGATCTTACCGCCGCGATGTACCTTACATACGTCCGCAAAGGAATCCGCACTGAGTATGACAGACCCTATCGTGAAAGACGGCAGAAACTTCAGAGTCTCGTCCTCGCGGAGTGCCTGGAAGGCAAAGGCCGGTTTCTCGACAAGATAGCCGAAGGCATCTGGCTTCTGAGCGAGGAGTCTTCGTGGGTCGTTCCGGCTCATCTCAGCGCCCTTCAGTCATCGCCCGGCCTCCCGGACAAGTCAAGTCCAGTCGTCGATCTCTACTGCGGCGAAACGGCGAACCTTCTGGCATGGACGTACTACCTGCTCGGCGATGGGTTGTCCAAGGTATCTCCTTTGCTGCCCGAACGAATCAAACACGAGTTGAACGCGAGGCTGCTGACACCCTGCATGCAGCGGGACGATTTTTGGTGGATGATGACGCCGGGGAAGGAACAGCCGGGGCGCTCCATCAACAACTGGACATCCTGGATCTGCTCAAACTGGCTTGCCGCTGTCTTGCTCGTTGAAGAGAACGATGAAACGCGTCAACGCGCTGTTTCCAGGATCGCGATGATACTCGACCGATTCGTGAACAGCTATCCTGACGATGGGGGCGTCGATGAGGGCCCCAACTACTGGAACCACTCAGTTGGTTCTCTCTATGAGTCACTTGTACTCCTCGGCAGTGCGACGGGAACCACAAGCCCATTGATGTCACACCCGCTCATCCGTGAGATGGGACGTTACATTTACCGGACGCACGTGGCTGACGATTACTTTGTGACCATTTCTGACTCTCCCGTGAAAATCCCCTTCCCGTCTTCTCTGGCAGTTCTGTTTGGACGCGACGTGCACGACGATTACCTTTCCGAACTGGGTGGAGCGTTGGCTCTCCGGCAGGGGATCTTCACCACTGGCATTCGCGGCAGCATGACGCGGCAGCTTCTTTTTCTCTTCAACGCTGATGTGATTCGGAATCAAACTCCCAAACGACCGCTTCTGCGGGACGTGTGGCTTCCGCAGACTCAGTTCTTCGCGGCAAGAGAACGTGCAAACACGTCTGAGGGATTCTATCTGGCTGCCCAGGGTCTCCACAACGGAAAGAGTCACAACCACAACGACGTCGGGAATTTTCTCTTGTATGTCGATGGCAAACCGTTCATCATTGACGTCGGACCCGAAGGTTACAATGCCAAGACATTCAGCAGCAGCCGGTACGACATCTGGACGATGCAGTCGGCCTTCCACAATCTCCCGACGATTAACGGAGTGATGCAGAAGGACGGGAAGCAATACGCCGCGCGGGATGTTCAGTACCACGCCAACGATGACTCCGCGGTGTTCTCGCTCGATATCGCTGGAGCGTATCCTTCTGATGCAAACACCGCGAAGTGGAATCGGACGCTGAGGCTGGATCGGAGAACGGGAACGGTTCTCCTCCGGGAGAGTTATTCGCTCAATGCCCCGGGGAAGGAACTGCTTATGACGTTCATGACTTGCGGCAAAACGCTCAGGAGCAAACCAGGGGTCCTTGTGGTCAACCTCGGCAATGGCAAAGGAGCAACAACAGCCACTCAGATTGAGATCGGGTTTGATCCGTCAATTGTCACTCAAAAGATCGAGACCGTGAAAATCGCGGATGAGGAGCTTCGAAACGAGTGGGGGGAATCCGTACAGCGGATCGTGTTCAGCGTCGTTCATCCAGGGATGACCGGGACACTCGACTTCACATTCAAACGGAAATAGAAACGCGGAGCCGTCCACGACACCTGAACGGTTCCGCGTAGCATGTCACCTGCCAGCCAGGCAACATCGGCACGGCATTACTTCAATAGAATCAGCCTCTTCGTCTGACTGAACTCCCCCGCCTGTATGCGGTAGAAATACACGCCGCTCGGCACGTTCGCCCGCCAGACGCTTCTGTAGTAGCCCGCATCCAACTCCTCTGAAATCAGCGTCGCTGCCTGACGGCCAAGGAGATCGAACACCTTCAGAGACACAAACCCCGACTTCGGCAAATCAAACTGGATTGTCGTAGTTGGATTGAATGGGTTGGGATAGTTCTGGCTCAAACCGTATTCCGTTGGTATGCCGCTTCCGATCTGTTCCACCGATGTCGTCCGGATGGTGCTGAACGCTCTCGTTAACGAATAATCCCCCCACCCGCCGTCGTTCTTGGCTCGGACTCGCCAGAAGTAGGTTGTGTTCAGCGAGAGAGGTCCAACGGCCTTTGAATTGGTGGTGAGAGCCGAATCGGATAGTGTGAGTGGCGAGAATGTTTGCACCTTCGAGACGTCCAGCTGATACCCGGTAGCTCCTGAAACCGCGTTCCAGCTGAACGTACTGGTCAGTTGGAGGTTCATCGCACCGTCGGCAGGAGCCAACAACGCTGGCGTCGTCAAAACCGTCGTGAATCGCCATACCGGAGAATACGGACCCCATCCAAACACATTCTTCGCCCGCATGCGCCAGAAATACTTCGTCCCTGACGGGAGCTTTCCGGTACTCAGCCAAGGAGAGGTCAAGGTTGAATCGTCGACGATTCTGACGGACAGCAACGAGTCTGTGGCAATTTGCATATGATAGGTGGCTGCATCCTGCAAAGGGACCCCTTGAATTGACTCGTAAGGTCGGACGTTCTTGGCCCCGTCACTTGGTGTCCACAGATTCACTTGCAGAGGAACCGGACCTGTTGAAGCCGTTGTGAAGGTCCTTGTCACCGAGAACGCGCTCCATCCGGCGGCGTTGCATGCCCGCACACGCCAATAGTAGAGAGTCCCGGGTGAAGGAAGGAGACAATACCGGCCTGTGCCTGTTGAGGTAGAATCGTCCACCACCGTTCGGGCAAAGGTTGGAACCGTCGACACCTGGAGGTGATAGCGATCTGCCAGCATACCGGCCCACCGCATCGACGGGGCAATATTGACGTTTTTCGCGCTATCTGACGGGTCCCATAGCAGGGGCGGTGGGGGCGGCAAAACAACTGACATGAAGTTCGCGACCGTAGACCATGCTATTCCCCCTTCTCCTTCGGCCGCCACTCGCCAGTAGTACGTGGCACCCGGCGGCAGGTTCACTGATTTCTCTGTCCCCGCCATCGCCGAATCAAATACCAGATACGGTTTGACCCAATACTCAGAATGAGTCGAGATCTGCAGCCTGTGCGTCTTGGCATCGGTTGACTCTGTCCACTTGAACGTGGGAGAGGGCGAAACGAGTGAGCCGTACGAAGAGCCACCCAACGGAGAAAGAAGCGCGGGGGGCTGCGGTGCTACTGTCACGCTTGTCGTAGTGAATTGCCTCAGCTGGGACCAGCTGCTGGCTCCACCGTTGTTTGCTGCACCTACCCGCCAGTAGTATGTCGTGGAGTTTTGAAGCGGACCGATTGTCTGCATGGTGTCTATGTCAATTTCAAAATCATGTACCAGCGGAGCAGTGAACGCTGGAGTCAGTGATACCTGCAGGCGATATGTCCTCGCACGATCCGCTTTGGTCCACAGCAGCGTCGGTTTCAACATGATTCTTGTTGAATTATCGAGAGGTAAGACACCGAGAGGCGGGAGCGGTACTCTGACCGCGTTCGCAGCCATTTCATAGACTCCGAGGTCAATCCTCCCGTTTGCGATCCTGTCGTTCCCTGCAAAGTCCGTCGGATCCAGACCCAACCCTGATGGATCAGGTGTGCCCGCGTCGATAGCGGGGGAGTTCGGTGCGAGCCTGAAATCTCCCGCTGCCACATTCACAAATTTCGGATCGCCCGCAAATGACCCCGGACCCCACGTCACCTTGTTCATGCCATAGTCGGCCGGATAGGTTTCGGCGCATCGGGCCACTGAAGAAGTGTCCACATCGCAGTAGTTGAAAGCAAGCTCTGCAGGTCGGCCTCCATATATCCAACCCACGCCAGCAAGGAAGCTTGCGGTGTTCTTGTAGAATATTGAGTTGTTGAAGACAACTCTCACCCCGACGTCAATCGCTATTGTATTATTGCACGAAACACTGCCGTAAACGGTACTGTTGTTGATCGTATAGAAGCCGGTACCGCCCGAGAAATAGAAAGCCGAACAGAAACTGTTGCTTCGATTGTTGACGAGGAGCAGGTTGTTGTAGATTCCCGTCTCACCATATGAGAAAGAGATAGCACCCGTATGAGCGACATTGTTTCTGAAAAGGCAATTCTCAATCACGGGTCTTCCGAAGGTGATCGAAATCGCTCCCCCTCCCCCGTCGTCGCAAGTGTTCTCAGAGAATCTGCAATTCCTTATGATGGGGGAAGATTCTTTGCTTGCTATCGCTCCCCCCCATCGGTTGCGCGTAACACCGCCAACCAGGATGTCGCCTGGTTTCGTCTTCGCATATTGGATGTTCGTGTATTCGAAAATCACGTTGCCAGGCATTGTTTTAAAAAGAACGATCCCGCTCCATCCCACTTGCTGGTTTTCTGCAGTCAGGAGCACACTATCTGTTGGCGTCCCCTTCACAATAAGTCTGTTATTGTCCGTGCAGGCGAGAAAGAACGGTCCCCCAAAGATGATTTTGGCCCCGGGATCAATCACCAACTCCCCTGAGACCTCGACATCATTGCTGATAAGATAGGGAGAATCCTGTTTGGTCCAATGCCCCGAGACGTTTTTCGTCAAGACCGCTGTCCCCTCCCGTATGCCTTGCCCTTCCAGTGATGATTGCAGCACAACGAGCTGCCCATAGGTGTTCTTGTGATACATCCTGAACACTCCCTCATGAATCGCAACAGCCGAGGGAGTGAAGTAAATGTTGACGGCAACTGAATCCCTTGCTGCAACCCGGACTCCGCGCAGAGTTCTTGCCATGGAGTCCGATCGGCTGAAACTGAAACAAGGAGTTACTATGAGAGAATCGATCGTCAGCGGATCGTTGGAAGGATTTTTCAGAATGACGGGACGCTCCGTCCCTGTTGTCCCGATCTTCTGGATTCCAAAATTGACCGATTTCGGTAACAACTGAAATGGAGTGAAGTAGAGTCCTTGCACCGCTTTGTAGGCATTGACCCTGCCGTTGGAAAGCGAACGCTTGTAGAGAGAAGGGGAGGCCAAATCGGAACTCAGTATCATTTGCTGACGGACTTGTGCAGCTGTCAGGATCGGGAACGCACTCCTGATCAGAGCCGCCACGCCGGATGCCACCGGCGCTGAAGCCGAGGTGCCGGAAAAAAATGTGTACCCTCCATTCATCGATGTTGTGTAGGTCACATCCCCCGGAGCAACAACGGCCACTACGTTTTGGCCGTAGGATGAAAACGAGCTGAGGTTGTCCGAATTGTCCGAGGCTCCAACGGCAACAATATTGGGAAGATCGACCGAGGCAGGCCTGACAAAGACCATGCGATCAAGATCTTGGGCGATGTTGCCTGCTGAAGCCACAACAAGAATGTCGCGTTCGTTTGCTACCCTGAGCATGTCTTCCTCAGCAGGGTTATGATAGTCCGCTCCAAAACTGCAGTTCAGAATCTTTGCCCCGGCCTTGATGGCATACTCATACGCACTTAGCGCACTTCCCACCGCGCCCGTTGCAGTGGAGTCCAGCATTCTCACCGGCATAATCTTCACGAATGGAGCAACACCCGAGACACCGATACCGTTGTTCTGTACTGCGGCAATCAATCCGGCGACCGCTGTGCCGTGGAAATTGCCCTTTGCCCGGGGGTTGTTGTCATTGGCGACGAAATCCCATCCATTCACGTCATCAATGAACCCGTTGCCGTCGTCGTCAATACCGTTTCCCGGGATCTCCTTCTTGTTTACCCAGATGTTCTTCTTCAGGTCAGGATGATCGATGTCAACACCGGAGTCGAGGACAGCGACAACGACAGTTGAATCTCCCGTCGTGATGGTCCACGCCTCCGTTGCGCGGATGTCCGCTCCCGGATTTCCTCCGTTTTGTCCCGTATTGAGCAGGTGCCACTGCTTGTTGAACTCCGGATCATTTGGGATTATTCCCGGATTCCCCGTGCCTTTCACGCACATGTAGTTAGGATAGACATACTCAACGAGGGGATTGTTCTTGAGCAGGTCGAGCACTCTCTCCATGTCCTCCTGGCTCACCTTCCACAACTCAGTGCCCGTCATCCACTCCGTCTTTATCACAGCGCCGCACTGCAGCAGGAGGTTTGCCTTGGCTGCGACCTGTGGTGTTTTTGCTGCAGCATTCTGAGGTTTGAGTTTGATGATCAGCTCACCGGCGACAGCTTCTTTCCCGTCGATCATCATCGTCTTTAATTGTTGTGACTGGGCTTGCGCGAAGAAGGAGGTAACAAGGATTGCGAAGAAAAGGGATCGTGCGTTCATGTCGAAGCTCCTTGACTGAACCGATTCACTTGTTGGCTGTATTGTGGCATTACTTGTTGATGATCAGTTCCCGAACAGACCGTACGGATTCAGGCATCCCGTTGTTGACGGTCGGTAGGAGGGTCACCAGGCTATTTGTGAGAAAACTGAATACGGTGCTGCGAAGGGACAAATCCGCTGGATCTGCGACGCCAAAATACGCGGGAAAGAACAAACTGGCAAGCGTGGAACGAAGAAATATCGCTGCCATTTGTTCAGGAAGTGAATGTCGAAATCGAGAATCCGGCAGTATTGCACACCGAAAAGCAGAGGTGCCTGCATTGCGCCTGAATCAGGGCTATTCTGAAAGGATGGGTCCATATCGACCCCCACAACCCACGGCCGGGATTGCAGGCCGGCCCGTTCCCCGCAAAAACACTTGCCTTTGTCCTCCCCTCTCCGTATCTTAAATCGTGCAAATCGTGCATAACGTTTATGTAGAGCGCTCGGGCCAATCCTGAAAGATATTTGAAACCACCGTAGAAAGAGAGCATGACAATCCACCATCTGAAACGGCAGCAGCTGTTCCGCCAATCGAGTGACGAACTGTTCGCGTTTTTCTCCCGGCCGGAGAACCTTGCGACGATGACACCGTCGTCCCTTCGGTTTCAACTGATCACTCCTTCCCCGATCGTCATGAAAGAATCGGCGGTCATCGACTACACCATCAGTGTATCAGGAATACCGCTGCGGTGGACGACGCTGATCACGGCATATG
This sequence comes from Ignavibacteriales bacterium, assembly GCA_026390595.1. NCBI lineage: Bacteria > Pseudomonadati > Ignavibacteriota > Ignavibacteria > Ignavibacteriales > Ignavibacteriales bacterium. The sequence goes on along the minus strand of JAPLFQ010000024.1, from coordinate 124,686 downwards.
AGCCGAATCGCCGGTTTGCCGATCTCCAGCTGCGCGGGCCCTACGCCTACTGGCATCATACGCATTCATTCACAGAAACCGACGACGGAACCATCATGACAGACGAGGTTCACTATGCCCTGCCGTTCGGAATCTTCGGTACGATCGCCCACGCGTTGTTCGTGAAGCGGCAGCTCGACACCATCTTCGCATTCCGCAGGGCGACTCTCGAAAAGATCTTTCCGGACGCCCCTGTTCCGGACACCATCGCGGCTCCCACGCGTTCCACAAACCGCCGTACCATTCGTGCCTCCAGGAGAAAGAAAGCATCATGACAACGCCGAACATGTATATTCACGGGACTCAAGCCTCCACTCGCCATTCCATCCACGAGGATATCCCGCAGAGCACTTCCTCCAATTCTCAGGCTGAATGGACGGAGCTGGCATGGGAGCAGCTCGACAACCGGCTGCGCACTGCAGCATTGGCCCGCAGCGATGATCGATCGCTCTGGCTGACGGTTGCCAACGGCGCGCGCAACGTCCTGCGCCGGTACAGCTCGAGCTTCTTCATCGTCACCCGCTTCCTCCCGCGCGAAAAACGGCGGGCGGTGGAAGTGATCTATGCCGCCGTCCGGTATCCGGACGAGATCGTGGACACATTCAGGCTGAGTCCGGCGGAGCGCCTCGAACGGCTCAACCTCTGGGCGGAGGCGTATGAACGCTCGCTCGAGTACCCGACCCTCCGCGAGGCGCTCGCTGACGGAGTTCCCGTTTTTGCCGCAGCGTTTGGACACGTCGTCCAGCGGTACGGCATACCGCCAGAATATTATCGGTCTTTTCTCGACGCTATGAAGCGTGACGCCGAGCCGGAACCGTTCCAAACGATGGACGACCTCATCGAATCATATGTTTACGGAAGCGCGACCGTCGTCGGTTATTTTCTGGCCTACGTGTATGGTCCCTCCGAACATTCGGAATTTGCCAGAGCGCTCAAGGCTTCCCGAAACCTCGGCATCGCTTTGCAGCTGACGAACTTTCTCCGTGACGTCGGCGACGACAAGAGGCGCGGCCGATTGTATCTGCCCATCGACATGCTCTCTGCCGAGGGGCTGACGCCAGACACATTGTATGAACCGCATCGCGCGTCCTCTGTCCGGCGGGCGCTCAGCCGCTTCGCTCAGATCGCCGATGGATATTACACCGAAGCAGAACGGGATCTTTCAGCCTTCTCCCCCGATTGCATTCCCGCAATCAGGGCATGCATCGAAGTCTACCGGGCTCTCAACCGCCGACTCGATTCATCGGACCGAAGCCTCTACCATCGCGAATCCGTTCCGCTGATGCAGAAACTGCGTGCGTTGCCTCCGAGCAAGTACTGGAGAATACCACTCGCATTCATGTTCTGAACTACATGCTGAACGTTGTCTTGAAATACGGGAGTCCACGATGAAGATCGCAATAATCGGTGCGGGACTTGGCGGACTGAGCACCGCGATTCATCTGCGGCTGGACGGCCATGATGTCACGATCTTCGAGGCGCAGGAGAGTGCCGGGGGCCGCGCCAACCGCCTCGCACGGAATGGTTTCTCGTTCGATACAGGCCCCTCGCTGCTGAACTACCCCTGGGTTTTTGAAGACCTGTTTCGCGCTGCGGGCCGGAAGCTCGAAGATTATGTGACGCTCCTTCCCATCGATCCGTCGATCACATTTCTCTGGCGGGACGGGGAACGATTTACCCTCTCGAGCCAGTTCGACGCCCTGGTCCGCGAAATTGAGCGGATTGAACCGGGATCCGGTCCTGCCCTGACGCGCTTTCTTCGGAATGCCTCTGAACAGTTCCGTGTCTCGTTCGAAGGTCTCGTGACCAACAACGCTGACTCCCCGCTGGGCTGGTTTGGGTCACTGAAATGGCGCGACCTCTCAAAACTCTCGTTGTTCCGCTCGTTCGAAGGTGAGCTGAGGAAGTACTTCAAGAACCCGCGCGTACGACAGGCCCTTGGTTCATACGCCATGTACCTCGGAGGGTCACCGTTCCAACTCCCCGGATTGTTTTCGATTCTCCCGTTCGGCGAACTCGCATACGGACTCTGGCTCCCAAAAGGAGGCATCTATGCGCTCGTCGAAGCCACATGCAAACTCGCAGAAGAAATCGGAGTCGATATCCGGTGCTCAACACCCGTGAAGAAAATCCAGGTGGAGAACGGCCGGGTGACAGGCATTCTCACGCAGGGGGGGGAGTTTCTTCCGTTCGGAACGGTCGTTTCGAATGTCGATGTCCCGACAACCCTCACGCGTCTCCTGGAAAACGAGGAGAAAAACGATTCAGCGGCAAAGAAATGGCGCATGACTCCCGGCGTGATCACGTTCTACTGGGGCGTTCTGGGTGAGATTCCCAATCTCCCCCATCATAGTATTTACCTTCCTAACGACTCACGTTTGGGATTCGCACAGCTCCTGGACACGGGAGAGATGCCGACTGATCTTCCATTCTATGTGAGCGCACCTTCAAAAAGCGATCCGTCGCTCGCTCCCCCGGGCACAACGCTCATCTTCGTTCTTGTGCCGACGCCGGTGCTGAGCCAGATCGGCAGCGTGGATTGGGCTCAAGTTACTCGTGAATCCCGGACAGAGGTCTTCCGGCGGCTGGCGTCACACAACATTCGGCTCAGTGAATCGGACTTTCTCGTCGAGGAAGTGTGGACTCCTGAGGAGTGGCGAAACCGGTTCGGATTGTATGACGGCTCTGCCTTCGGGGCTGCGCACACTCTTTTCCAGATGGGACCCTTCCGGGCGAAGAACTACGCCCCTGACATCAAGGGATTGTATTTCGTCGGCGCGAGCACGACGCCGGGAACAGGTATGCCGATGGTTGTCCTCGGCGGCGCAATGACAGCAGAGAGGATCAAGGCTCATGCTGTCTGAACGGTACGGCTCAGGACCGAAGACCGTTGTCGGCCTCCATGGATGGGCCGGCGATCATCGGACATTTCAACCTCTTCAGCGATTTCGGCCGGACTCGATTTCATTCTGGAGCCTGGACCTGCCGGGCTATCGCCAATCACCGGCGCCACGCGTTTGGACACTTGATGCTGTCGCAGAACAGGTCGCCAACGCTCTGCGCGAACTACATTTAGACAGGTTCACGCTCGTCGGCAATTGCAGCGGCGCTATCGTGGGTCTGCACCTTGCTCGCAGGATGCAGCAGAGCATCGACCGGCTCGTGATGATCGATCCATTCGCCTATATGCCGTGGTACTTCGGACTCTTCCTGCGGGGACAATTCGGCCGACGCGCCTATGACGCAACATTCGCTTCACATCTGGGTCGATCTCTTACAAACAGCGCTCTGCAGCACAAGCGGACAGTCGATTCACATCTCACTTCTTCTTTTGCCGGGGTGAATCACGATACTGTCTACCGTTACCTCCAGATGCTCGATGAGAACAACAACTACCGCCAGTTTGCGGATGTGAACGTCCCCATCACCCTCGTTCAGGGAGAGCGGACCTTCGCCGCAGTGAAACGATCAATCGACCTCTGGACCATGCTTTGGCCTGGAGCAGAGAGGTTCAGGAAATTCGCTCTCGGTCCTGATACCTGCCCGGAACGAAGCCCTGACTATTACAGAATGCGTTCGGAGTGTGCTGCAGCAGGGCCCTGTCGTGCAGGAAGTGCTCGTCTACGATGATGGCTCTGAGGATGGCACAGCGGATATTGTGCGGGCTCTTTCACAATCAGATCAACGGGTGCAGCTCATCAGCGGCTCTCCGCTCCCCGCAGGCTGGTGCGGTAAACCACATGCATGTATGCGGCTCTCAGAACGAGCGCAGGCTCCGTGGATGCTTTTCCTCGACGCCGATGCGCGGCTCAAACCGAACGGAGCGCTCGCACTGGTGGAAACCGCGAGAAAGCGAAGACTCACTTTCCTTTCCGCCTGGCCGGAGTTTGAACTGAACGATTTCGCTGAACGGCTCCTCATGCCGATGCTCAATTTTTTCGTCTTCACACTGTTTCCTTCGCCCGGATCACTGATCTCGAACAATCCCCGGCTCGGACTCGCTCACGGAGCGTGCATCCTTGTCGAACGCGCCGCGTACCGGCGACTCGGCGGTCATTCCTTGGTGCGGCAGGAATTGTTTGAGGACACAGCCCTCGCCCGCAGATGGCGCGAGCTGGGAGAACGAGGACTTGGTCTTGACGGCTCTGAAATCGTCCGCGTTCGTATGTACGACGGCCTGGGCGCGATCTGGCAGGGATTTCAAAAGAATTTCTATCCCGGATTCCGGTCCAAAGCAGTATTCTGGATCTTCCTTTCCCTTCACTTTGCGCTCTACCTACTCCCTTTTCTTGCACTTCCATTTGCCGGGTCGGGACCTGGAGGCGGAGCGGTGCTTGGAGCAGCTCTTCTTGTGCTCGGGATGCGATTGCTGCTCGCGATTCGCTTCGGTGACCCCGTCTGGTCGTTTCTCCTTCATCCGGTCGCCGAATCGTTTCTCCTCGCTGTCGGGATTCGCTCATGGTGGCGCTGGTCGCACGGGGGCGTTGACTGGAAAGGCCGGACTTATTCATCACACATCACACGCGGAGCTGTCACAGAAGGGACTGCAAAACCATGAAACAACGACATGCCATTGTGATCGGAGCAGGATTGGGTGGACTCGCGCTCTCGCTCCGGCTCGCCGCGCAGGGATGGCAGGTGAGGGTGTGCGAACAGGGACCCACACCCGGCGGAAAAATGAACGTGTTCGAGAAGGAGGGCTATCGCTTCGACACCGGCCCTTCACTCGTCACGATGCCGGAGATTTTTGAAGAGCTCTTTGCCGTGGCAGGATCCCGGCTTTCCGATCATGTCACGCTGGAAAGGATTGCACCCCACGCGAATTATGTTTACCCGGACGGAACGAAGTTCGCCCACTCCACCTCCCTTCCGGAATGGCTTTCAACGGTGAGAAATCTCGATCGACGCGACATCGACGGATTCTGGAGATTCCTCGGACTCGGCGCCCGGTTGTACGAGCTTTCGCGTGAAACTTTTCTCTCGAGAAGCCCCTACGAGAAGCCAGAGTTCGCGCAGCTCAAGGCATTACGCCATTTCCCGGTCCGGTACGGATGGGGGAACTACGACCGTACGATGAAGGCCCATTTTCACAGTCCACACTTGCAGCAGCTTTACAACCGATATCCGACATATGTTGGCTCATCCCCGTATCGTGCGCCGGCAACACTTGCGGTTATACCGTACATCGAACACGCATTTGGCGGGTGGTACTTCAAGGGGGGATTGTACATGCTGGTCCGTGCACTTACGGAGCTTCTTCGCAAGCACAACGTGGAGCTCTTTACATCCTCTCAGGTAGTACACATTGAAGAGAGATCGGGCGAGGTCAAAGGAGTGGAACTCTCGGACGGCAGAACCCTCACGGCCGACATCGTCATCATGAACGGCGACGCTTCCACCGCCCCACAATTGCTTGGCCGGGCGAAATCTCTTCCCACACCGCAGCACAAGCGATCGCTTTCCGGTTTGGTGTTCCTCGTCGGATTGAAGAAGAAGCTCCCTGACCTTCACCATCACAACGTCTACTTCTCCTCGGACTACAAGCAGGAGTTCAGCCAGTTGTTCGACGGGCAGCGGTTTCCGGATGACCCGACGGTCTACGTCAACATTCCAAGCCGGACGGACCCGACGGTCGCTCCTGCAAACGGCGAAAGCCTCTTTATCATGGCCAATGCGCCTGCGGTTGAAGGCGCTCGATGGGATAGTGAGGCGACAGAGCAAGCGTGGGCGCGCGTCTATGGTCGGCTTCTTTCCAGCGGCTTCCCGCGCCTCGAAGATCATATCGCATTCCGCGAAGCCTGGACCCCGGCGCGGTTCGCCGAACGCTACGCGATGCCCGGCGGGTCAATTTATGGTTTGGCGTCACACGGATGGAAATCAGCGTTCTTCCGCCCTGCGAACCGTGATCGGAGCGTCAGAGGTCTCTACTACGTGGGCGGCAGCTCGCATCCGGGCGGAGGTACTCCCATGGTGCTTCTTTCGGCAAAGATCACTTGCAGAATGATTGCAGGAGACGGCTATGCGTAGTCGGGCATTGACAGCCCTCGTGGTCTTCTACATCGTGCTCTGGATCGGCGGAGTTGCGACCTACAGCATCAGTTCGGCCCCTTCCCCTGGCGACGGATGGACGGCCGCGGCATTCCTCTGGGTTGCGGCGCTGATTTCGCTGCTCAGTGCAGAGCGAACGCACGCGCTGGTCCTTGGATGCGCGTCTGTTGCCGCTTTCATGGCTGAGGTCCTCGGCGTCGCCACAGGATTGGTATTTGGATCGTATCAATACACCGGCGCCCTCGGGTTCGCTCTCTTCAATGTGCCGATTGCGATCTCTGCCGCGTGGATTATTCTCCTTGCGTATGTCTGGCACTCGACCTCACGGCTCAAGCTTGGCCTCGTGACCCGGGCGATCCTCGGAGCTGCCTGGATGACGTCAATCGATCTCGTGATTGATCCTCTTGCTGCGGGGCCCCTGTCGTACTGGCACTGGCAAGGCGGGGGATGGTACTATGGAATCCCGCTTTCGAATTTCGCCGGCTGGTTCGGTATCAGTCTCGTTCTTCTTCTTTTCCTGCATCAGCGGCCTATGAACAGCGCGTGGGCGAAGAAAAGCGGTTTGAGCGTTATTGTCTTCTTCACGTTCGTCGCCGCCGTAAACGGATTGTGGCTGCCCGCTCTCATCGGCGCAGCGCTGACGATGCTCGACCTAGGGCTCTTTAAAGATGAATGGCTTCACATGGCAACCGATGCACAGTCTCTCGTTTCTCAATTGCAGAGTCGGGGATTGAAGCATGAAGGCTAGAGTTCTCTTTCTGCTCGCTCACCTGTTCATGGCATTGCTGTTCGTCGCTGTTCCGGGGGGAATCGCGGCCGCACAAGCCGACATTCGCACAGCTATTACACAAGCCAAGATTCTGCTTCGCGATGGCAACGCTCTCAACGACAAAGCGATGGTGACCAGAGCGCACGAGATGCTCAAGTCCGCCCATCTGCAATCTCCGGGGAGAGAAACGCTGTATTTCCTCGCGCAGTCGGAGTACGAGCTTGTTCGGCTTGGTGTTGGGGACAAGGAAAGCGGACTGTACGATCGATTTCTCGATCCTGCTCTCGAGAAAGTCGAGTCAATCATGGATGAGCACAAGCAATGGTCGGAAGGCCAGGCGCTGTTTTCGATGGTCCAGGGGTATCGGATCGCCCGGAATCCGCTGAATGCCATCACCGCCGGACCGAGGGCGAAATCCAGCGCCGAGGAAGCCGTCCGGCTCGATTCCGCCAACCCGCGTGCCTGGCTGGTACGCGGCATCGCAAAGCTCAACACGCCGTCGATTTTCGGAGGTGACAAAAACGAGGCCCTTGCCAGTCTCAAACGCTCCATCATGCTCTTCGAAGGTCTGACAGAAGAAGTGTGGAGCCGACCCGACTGGGGATACCTTGACGCACTCGTCTGGGCCGGGTGGGCGTGCGAACAGACCGACAGACCAGCCGAAGCACGAGCGAGCTATCTCAAGGCTCTGTCGGCCGAGCCGCGAGCACAATGGATCCACGAAATGTTTCTCTCCCCTCTGGAGCGGAAGCTTGAGAAAAAGGGGAAGTCTTAACGAAAGGAAAGCATGAAGAATAATCGTACGTTCATGAGCGCGATCGCTTTGCTTTTTCTCTTCGTGGCAGTTCCGGCCGCGGCGCAGAGCTCCATTGCGATGCAATCATTTCAACAGGAGAGAAACACCATCAACAAGAGCGGAATGATTGTCCTCGGTTCCTGGGCGGTGGGGAATATACTTCTGGGCGCCTATGGAAATCAGAAGGCGACCGGTGAAGCTAGGTATGTTCATCAATTCAATGCAATGTGGAACGTCGTCAATCTTGGGATTGCCACCTTCGGATACCTTAATGCGGCAGCATTGGATCCTTCTGCAATGTCGAACCGGGACATTCTGAAAGAGTTCGGCTCACTTCAGAACCTCCTCCTGCTGAATGCCGGACTCGATGCTGCATATATGGCCACTGCACTCTATTTGAAAGAGCGCGCAAAGAGTTCCGAGAACGGAGAGCGGCTGCGGGGATATGGAAACAGTTTGCTGCTTCAAGGAGCGTTCCTGCTGGTGTTCGATACAGCCATGTATTTCATCCATGAGAACAATGCGTCGATCAATCTCTACCCGCAGATCGGAAACCTTATGGGCGGGTCCGTCGGTGTTGGGATGACCTGGAATTTCTGACGCAGAGAGGCAGCTCGGCCATGCACATTCGAACAGACGACATACTGGGGTATGAGAAGCAGTTCAGGGCAAACCTGATCAATTCGGTTTCAGGATTCAAGAGCGCCTCGTTGATCGGCACGATCAACGCCGAAGGAAAAACAAACCTCTCACTCTTCAGCTCGGTGATCCACGTCGGGGCAAATCCTCCGTTGCTCGCGCTCCTTATGCGTCCCCTCCCCGACGAACGGCATACCTATCGCAACATCAGGCGCACCGGTTGTTTCACAGTGAACCATGTCACTGAGGGAATATTTCGAAAAGCTCATCAGACGTCAGCGCGGTATCCCGAAGATGTTTCCGAATTCGACGCCTGTGGACTCACACCGGAGTTTTCAGGAAATCACACGGCCCCTTATGTGAACGAGGCCGCAATCAGGATCGGGGCTGCATATCGGGAGGAACATGAGATCGCGGCAAACGGCACGGTCTTCGTGGTCGGCGAGATCGTCGAGATCATGATCCCCGAAGGCATGGTGGGTGAGGATGGTTATATCGATCTTGAAAAAGCGGGCAGCATTGCCGTGAGCGGCCTGGATGGATACCACAGCACAAATAGAATTGCCCGCCTCTCGTATGCGAAGCCGGGGACTGAGCCGAAAGAACTCCACTGACAGACTTCGCAAACTGCAAAACGGGTCGAACCCCAATACACTAATCCCCACCCGAAACGTGTTGCGATTGCGTTCGGGCGGGGATCTTGTTTCGAAGTGACTTGCCCTCGTGAGATCTTTCCAACCAAATCGAGTCCCGGTATCGACGTCTTCGCCCCCGGCTTCCAGTTCATCGGGCAGACCTCTCCACTGGCGGGCTAAGAGAGAACTTTTTATTGAGCAAGCAGCCGCACGAAGGATTCACGGTCCGGGAAAGAAACCGGGGATTCTACGAGCATGACTTCCACTTCATTCACTCGTCGAATCGTCCGGAGAGTATCCCCGGTTTGCCGGCTCTGAATTGACCCGATCGGCGAATCACCGAAGCCGGAGAGACGGCGGAACTCCGATTCGTCACGTGCGGTAGGAAAACGAATATGAACAATCGTCAAACGGTCGTTTCCCCGTTCGATTGGCAGAAACGTCAAAGAAAATCTGGAAACTCCTTGAAAAAGCGGCTCCCATTCAGAGATTCCATTCTGTATTCCCAGTGTCCCGCATATTACAGTCAGTTTGCTGAGGTTTTTGGCCAGAATTGCAGAATGGAATAATGAAGGCAGCGGGATTGTCTGGGGTTTGATTTTCGCCTTGTAGGATTTGAATATTTCCACGGCCGCACGCTGTGCCGCGGTGGAACCGCTCTCATTGACGATGCTCAGGTAGCAATCGCCGAGAACAGCCTGAAGTTGGTACCGGGATTGGCATGTATATGGAGAAGCGGAGTCGACAGGGATGCATTTAAAGCGCTGGATGGAAAAAATCCCGAACGCCTCGTACGGTCCTGCCATCTGATAGATCTCTGCAACGATCAATTCATTTCTCAGTCTGATTTCCTGCCTGCCGAGCTTCTGGAACTTGTACTCAAGGTACAGCTCCGCTCCCCCGTCAATGTATCCGAAGAGCGCCTTCCCCGAATAGTATTCGGTTTTGACGATGACGCCAGAGGGAAAATCCCGCGGCGTGAGCACAGGCACGTCCTCCGCGAAGCAGATGCCCGCCGCAACTGTGAGAAATCCAACAAGTGTCGTGGAACGCAGGAATGTCATGCTCACGAGAGATTCAGTTTCTGAAGCGTGATCTTTTCGAGGTCAGCAACGCCGAGACCAAGATCACGGGCAAGCTCCATAAATCTTCGACCGTTCGGCGATTCAGCCTTCTGGACTTTTTCCTCGAGCCTTTTTTTCAGGACGATCTCGTATCCGATTCTGTCAACGGCGACGGGGTCGGTGCCGACGAGCACAGTCTTGTACTCCGTGAAGAACTTCGGATCGGCTCCGGGGCCGCCATTGTAGCATCCTTTGATCCCGTCGACGATATTGAGCACAACCTTGTCGCGAACCGGAGCAAATGCCGGCACTTCCGCGCACGTTTCGGCCCAAAGGTCCTTGTGAAGCCTGCCGGTATTTGAAATACATCCGAACGCGAGGTTTTTCAGGGCGAGCGTCACCGTCGGTCCGGCGTTCTTGAGAATCGGGATGTTGATGATTTTCGTGACGTCCTTCGTGCAGATCGTTCCGAAGTACGAGAACTTCCCTTCATTCACCAAATACGGCAAAGTTTCGGCGTCGTACTTTCCGTCGACATCCGCCCAGTAGTACCACGATTCATCAATCATCTGTTTGCCGTACAACACACCCTTGTCGTCCGTATACGACCCCTTTGCATCCTTCCGCTCCGTACCGACGATCCTGATCCCGGGGAAATTCGCCGCCGTGAAACCAACATCTTCGAGCTCAAACTCTCTGCGGTCCCATATGACGATGTTCTTTTTCGGAACGCCCGCCTCTTCCAGCTGACGAATGATCGCGTGTGTAATCTCCAGGCTCGTCGACAGAGTCTTCCCGGCGACGGGATTCACCTTCAACCCAATCACATCTTCGGGGGTCACGAACATTTTCCATGCCGCTGCTGCCGTTGAAGCGCCTGTTAGTTCCATCAGCCCCTTCTGCACCATCGCATCGACCACCTGAAGATCGACCTTGTCGTTCGCTATTGACCGATCATGATATGCCTGCACGACGGCTCCGGGCATTTTTCCGGGCATCGAAGCAGCATTGCGCGGGACTTTCAGCGCATCCTTGATGTTCGTGGATGGTTTTGGGGGAGGTGTCTTCTGCTGAGCCAACAGGCCACCGGGCGTGACTGCCGGAATCGCAGCCGCGATACCTCCTACGGTGACCATTTTGACGAATTCGCGGCGATCGATGTGTCTGGGCTTTTGAGGGTGCATGACAACCTCCATCTATAGAGAGAGTCAATCCGGGCATTCTGCCAGAAAGCGATCCTTGATCATTCGGGCGCGCGGGCAGGCATCGCGCTGAATCGGTTACGGTGCTGAGGGATGCAACTGGCAAGAATCATTGCCTCGGCAAAGCTACTTCAGATTCGCGAGAAAGGCAACGGGTGTGTGACGAACGTCGAGGTTCATCGACATCAGGAAGCAGACATCAACGCTCATTCTTACGACACATCGTTCCGACCTCAGACGACGAGAGAGACCATTATCTGAGCAGAATGAGTTTTTTCGTCTGAGTGTAATTCCCCGCGGTCATTCGTGAATAGTAGACTCCGCTGGGCAAATCAGCAGTCCATCGGACAAGGTACTCGCCCGGTTGCTTGTTCATATTTACCAGCAGGTCAACTTGCTGGCCCAGACCGTTGAAGATCTTTATCTCCACGTGAATGGCTTCGGCTACCTGGTATCGAATCGTCGTGCTCGCATTGAAAGGATTGGGGTAACTGTCCTCCATGTGATGGGCCAGCGGCACCTCGCTCGCCGCCCGAGGAATAGAGGTAGGCGTAGAGCGAACGTAGTATTGGGTTTCCTTGAGTGGGAGTACCGCAGCGAGCGTAAGCGGGGCAGCGTGCATTGAACCTGCCACCCACAAGCCGATCTGGTCATTGAAATGCCGGGAGGCGGGTACCTCGGAATTGCCGGGGGGAATGAACGAGAACGAAGAGTCGATCTGGGCAAAGTTGACTAGCTGGGAATAGCTGTTCCCCAACTGAGACCAGATCGTTTCAACCACACCGCACGTCAGGGGGGGCGACGTAAGGTCGTACGCCGGCCAGAGAGATCCCAACCCCTCCAGGTTCCCCTGATACGGCATCGAATGTGTAAGAGTGAAGGGGCGTGAACCGCTCGCCGCGATTCCGCTATTCCGATAACACTCGCCGAGTTGCGTAACTAGCCATGAGCGCACACTTGTATCGGGCAAGAGTGCGTGTGTGGTATCGTAGTGGGCTTCAAGATCCCGAAAGAGCTGGATGAGGCCCGCACTTGCTCCCAGGTATTTGTTTTCAAGTGGTGTCCCCCTCAAGCTCCTGTTGATCAGCGTAGGGATGCTGGACACCAACAAGTATCCGGCAAAGGAAGTATGCATCTGATAGTCCCAGCCCGAGAGAAGACGCGCCGCGTCTAGAACATCGGGGCTCGTCGGCTTCTCCTCTTTCACGGCCATGAGAGCGAAGAATACAAAATCGCGTGCAATCGGATTGATTGCGTCACGGTGTAACTCGAAAAAATCCCCCGGAGAGAATTGCTTGTCGCCGCCGAGCAGTTCCTTCAATCGCCAGCTGCGGGCGTTGTCTCCGATGCTGCCACCGACGTAGTACGGGAACCACGACCCTATGGGGCAATTGTTCGCGGTGCTGATGAATCCCGCAAGCGGATTGAGCATCCTCGGCATCTGATCAAACGGAATGACTCCCTTCCATTCTTCATCACCGGTCCAACCCCGGAACGGGATCCCTGCTTCATGAGCCCTGAGAGGAAGTCGCGCGAGGGTCTGGTAGGCGATGTTCCCAAACTTGTCGGCGTAAATAAGATGAGCGCCCGGCGATCGGTATTTTGCCATTCCACGTCTGAATGCCGTCCAGCCGTGTGCTGCCATCATTTCCAGCAAGCCCTCCACATCGGTTGCAGGCTCCGCCGTCACGACATAGCGCAGAGCAAACACCTCGTTCCTCTTCAAACCGGTGAAGAACTCATTCACGACCGGGCCGTGCCGGGTGGATTTGACCACGAGTACGATGTTGGCGGCATTCTTCACTTTCACGACTTCACTCCGCTCTTCGAACTTCTCGAACGTGTCCTTCCATTTGTATTCGGTTGTACTCCCTTCCCTCATCTGCTCCTGAAAAAGGTCAGCATTGTCAGATCCGAGAGCTGTGAGCCCCCACCCCACCTGGTCGTTGTACCCGATCAGCATCGCGGGTGAGCCGGGCATGCCGATCCCTCGCACATTGAACCGCCCCCCCTGCAGATGAAACTCGTACCAGGTCGCCGGAGACTCAACGGTGATTTGAGGATCTGACTCGAGAATAGGGAATCCTGTCGTCGATCTCGATCCATCAACGCACCAATTGTGGCTCATGTTTGGTGGCGTCCAGCCTGCGGAGGGGTCGCCGGCTCCTTTCCGGAGTGCGTTCGTTGCAGGCGGTTTCAGGAGGGCAGGAGAGTATCGATTGTACTCCTCACGTGAGACGACGGCAGAAGAATCATCGACGCGCTTTCGCGACTGTTCCAGTTGACGAAGAGCTTGTTCTCTCCCGAGCGTTTTCTCCAGTTCCTCATATCCTCGCAACGCATCCACTTCGCCGGCCCAACCCCCATCGAACCTCTCGGCCATTCGAAGAAGACACGCGATTCCATCGGCTGCCGTCCATTTCTCGGGACGCATCCCGTACTTCTGAAACACCTCCGCCATGTGTTCCGGATGCGTCGCGATGTACGCATTGACTCCGTCAGCATATGCTTGAAGCAGAAGGCGCGTTGTATCTGACAAGAATGGCAGTGATTGCTCCGCGTGGCGGTAGTAACCAAGAGTCCGGATTCTTTTGTCCCGGACGACGAAGCCTGAGCCGAAAAATTCCGCGAGTCGACCCTGAATTGAATATCGGACAAGAACCATCTGCAACAACCGATCTTCAGCCGCAGCAAATCCCGCTCCATAGAAAAGCGACTGCTCGTTCCCAGCGATGATGTGAGGAATCCCCCACTTGTCGCGCACAACCAGGACACTATCCGCTCCGGTAGAAAGTTCTCCTGCGCCTGCGTTCGTAGTAAGAAGGCATGCCAGGGTGAGCAGTAGCGCGGCCGGAATCGCTGGCTTTTTCACGGCAACACCTCCGTCGATTTGTACAATCCGTGTACCACAGTTGTTTTTCACTCTCGCCCAAAGTGAGCACCTCAAAGCTACAGCAGTTCAGACAGAAAGGCAACAAGTCGCTACCCTGAGCAGGAAGCAAGAAACATTGAAATTCCACGACCCGCCAAAGACGACAAATCGACTCTCAGGATCAGAGTAACGAATATGCTGAGGGCTCGATATCCAGACCATTTTCTCTTATCTTGATTGTATGCATCAGCCGACACTCCAGACAAAGCCAATTGGTGTCATTCGTACTCCGTTCAAAACCAAGTACGGGGCGCCCCGACAACCTGCCACGGCGAAGGAGAACACCGTCGGAATCATCACTCTCAACGAGGGCTGCAATTTCGAACAGGCCCTCGAAGATCTCTCGGGCTTCGACTATATCTGGGTGCTCTTCTGGTTCCACAAAAACAAGAATTGGAAACCGAAAGTCCTTCCACCTCACGGAGGCAGGACAAAACGCGGCCTTTTCGCGACCCGCACGCCTCACCGTCCAAATCCCATCGGCTTGTCTCTTTGCAGACTCTTGAGTATCAAGGGACGAACTGTGCGAATTGAGAATCCTGACATGCTTGACGGAACGCCGGTCCTCGACATCAAACCGTACCTTCCACACGCCGAATCGCAACCGGCAGCGCGCGCCGGATGGATTCAAGAATCAAACGAGCAAAGTGCACCCCTTTTCCAGGTCTCGTTCTCACAAGATGTCCGGGACCAGCTTCTCCGGTTGAAGGAGAGCGAAAGCAGCGAACTCACAAGCTACCTGACCGGGATACTATCGCACGATCCACATCCACATGTATATAGAAGGATCAAAATCATCGACGACGGCTCAGCGGTGATTGCAGTGAAGAGGTGGAGATTTCAATATCGAATTGAGGGAAAGGCGGTCCGGATCATCGGTGTTGATCGTGCAGCGGACAAACGGAGGAAATCGTGAGCGCTGTTCGAATACCCCTGGAGCTCCTGGCTCCCGCCCGTGACCTCGAGTGCGGTCGCGCTGCTGTCAATCATGGCGCCGACGCCGTCTACATCGGCGCGCCCAAATTCGGCGCACGTGCCGCCGCCGGCAATACTTTGAGCGATATCGCCGAGCTGATTTCCTATGCCCACAAGTACTGGGCGCGTGTCTATATCACACTCAACACGATCCTGTACGACAACGAGCTCGAAGAAGCCCGCAGTCTCATACAGCAACTCCACGATTGCGGCGCCGACGCCCTCATCATTCAGGACATGGGATTGCTGGAGCTCGGTCTTCCCCCCATCCCTCTCTTCGCCAGCACACAGACCCATAATTACGACGTCGAGAAAATCCGTTTCCTCGAACAGGTGGGCTTGCAGCGTGTCATCCTCGCACGGGAGCTGTCACTCAAGCAAATCCGCGACATCAGGAAAGCCACAACCATTGATCTGGAGTTCTTTGTTCATGGGGCGCTCTGTGTAAGTCTTAGCGGACTCTGCTATTTCAGTCAGGTGGCTCAGGGAAGGAGCGCGAACCGGGGAGAATGCGGGCAGATGTGCCGGCTCCCATACACGTTGACCGACAGCCGCGGGAATGTGCTTGCGGATAACCAGCACGTACTCTCGCTCAAAGACCTCAACTTGTCAGCTTACCTCACTGAGCTTGTGGATGCCGGAGTGACCTCCTTCAAGATCGAAGGCAGACTGAAGGAGGCTTCGTATGTAAAGAACATCACGGCATTCTACCGCTCCAAACTGGACGAAGTCATTGAAGGACGCGGCTCGCTGTCTCGCCAGTCCTCCGGCAAGACGACCTTTTTCTTCGACGCCGATCCGGAAAAAACATTCAGCCGCGGGAGCACAGACTATTTCATCCGTGGTCGCAGGCCCGAAATCGTCTCCCTCCATACACCGAAATCAGTGGGCAAACTCGTTGGGACTATTACATCCGCCGACAAAGGCTCGTTTGTTCTGGAGGCGTCCTGCGATCTGCACAATGGTGACGGTGTCTGTTTCTTCGATCATGATGATGAGCTCATGGGAGTCCGGATTAACAGCGTAAATGGGAACCGGGTAGCCCCAGATTCCATGGAAGGGATTCAACCCGGCGTGGTGTTGTACCGTAACTTCGACCATGAATTCATCCAGCAGCTTAAGTCAGATACGTCGGCGAGAAAGATCGCTGTCAGGCTCTTGTTCGAAGAGAACGAGAAGGGCTTTCAGCTCCGTGCTATCGATGAGGACGGGATTGAAGCCGTAGCGTATCTGGCGCACGCGAAGGAAGAGGCGAGAAACCCTGAAGCGGCAAGACAAACCATACATACTCAGCTTTCCAAACTCGGGGAGACCGATTTCACGGCCGCCGAAGTCATGCTTGCATCGGGTGAAGTCTTCTTTCTTCCGATCGCAGTATTGAACCAGCTGAGAAGAGACTGCATGGGCTCGCTGGTATCGAAACGCGCGGAACAGCGTCCCCGTTTGTCCTTGTCCATCGTGCCCAACGACGTCCCCTATCCCGCTCAGAAGCTCGACTACTCAGCGAATGTCGTCAATGAGAAAGCTGCTCAATTCTACAGTCGTCACGGCGTGAAGGGAATCGAAAAGGGAGTTGAGCTTCAGACCGATGCTTCGGGGAAAGTCCTCATGACGACACGGCACTGCCTCAAGTATCAATTTGATCTGTGCCGCGGAGAACGAGGAAGCGCAGAAGAACTTTTTCTTTCTGACGGAAGAACAAAGTACAAGCTGGAGTTTGATTGCGACAACTGCGTCATGAAAATCATATCACCCTGAATTGCCGACCTCCCGCCACCGTGGGACTTCCCGGAAGGTGCAAAATGACAACGTCACACCGAAGGAATTCACTCTGCTCGTTAAGTGCTCTCAGTTTCGTTCTCATCTTCATTGTCGTTCGATGCCCTGCTCAGCCAGCAGCTGCGAAGGGAACGCCCGGAACGAGCATCAGCATTATCAATCAGCCAATTCTCTATCCTGACAGCCGCCCCTCTGCTCGCCATCTGCTCGCGGCGAAAGATCAAGGGATTGTCTTCAAGCACGGACGCGGCCCCCGAGGTTGCGATTCTCTGGGTGCACGCGACATCTGGGTCTGGCAGCATAAAGGGACATACTATATGCATTACGACGGAGCGGGAGCCCAAGGGTGGCTCGCCTGCCTTGCCACCAGTTCCAATGCAACGGAATGGAAAGCACGGGGGCCCGCCTTGGACTTCGGCGCCGCGGGCCGGAACGACGCAGCCTCAGCCTCTTATGGCGTGACATTCTTCAATGGGAAGAGGTGGCACATGTTCTATCTGGGCACGCCGCACACTTCTCCCCCGCCGGACCTTGTGCCGGCATTTCCGTATCTCACTATGAAAGCCGAAGGCTCCGCTCCTGACGGTCCCTGGAAAAAACGTTACGACATCACACCGTTCAGTCCGAGACCGGAGACTTATTACTCCGCCACCGCCAGTCCCGGACACGTTATCCCGGGCAAGAAAGAATTCCTGATGTTCTTCAGCGCTTCGACGGACAGCCCCATTCTGCGCACTGTCGGAATTGCCCGGACACGAGATCTCGACAAACCTTGGTCGATTGACCTTCAGCCGATTCTCCCGCAGACCGAGCAGATCGAGAATACATCCCTGTTTTACCAGGAACAAACAGGAACGTGGTTCCTTTTCACCAATCATGTCGGATTGAAAAACGGATTGGAATACACGGATGCTATCTGGGTTTACTGGACGAAGGACCCCGAGAAGTGGAATCCGGACGACAAAGCAGTGGTCCTGGACGGATCGAATTGCACCTGGTCAAAAGAGATCATCGGTCTTCCATCGGTGGTCAGAGCGGGGAACCGACTCGCCCTGTTCTACGATGGCTACGCCGGCAAAGGGATACCCGATGGAGCGGCCAGTCACATGCACCGGGATGTCGGTCTTGCGTGGATCGACCTGCCCCTGGTGACGGAGGTGAAGTAAAGCAGGTCACTCGCAGGCAGGAATACTCATTCAGATTTCTTCGTCGGCGGGCGTCTGTTGAAGATCTTCTTCCAGAGGATTGCAGGCGAGTAGAGTACGGTGAAGACAAGGGCATAGACAGGGAATGAATCCAGACCCAGTCCGTAGCAAGCTCCCAAGCCCATTACAAGAAAATGAAGCCGGAGAATTGCCTTGTAGGGACCAAGGTTGGTATTTGCCGCGGTGTCTGACAGAAAAATCGATCGATCACGCCACGCGTTCATCGCCGCAATCGGCCAATAGCGTACGATCGCGATACCCAGAGTTTCCCAGAACGAGAACCAGACCCCTCCCCTCCATGTGAGCTTTCCAATGTAGACCCTGCCCGGATGATCCATCAGCGGCATGAGAAGGTCGAGTATCGATGCGTAGATATAATGGAATGGGCCGAAGTGTATCGAAAAGACAAGAAGCGCTCCAATCAGGCCCATCACTGAGAACGTACGTTCGAGAGTTGTGAGCCCGGGACGCATAGCCCGACGCACTCCGTTCACAGCTACGGCCAGGTATCCGAGACACAGGCTGGAAAGCCAGAGGCTCCAGATCAGATCTTTCGTTGACCAGCCCGACCAGTAGGCGAGAGCAAGCGTTCCGACGAACACGCCGATCTCGGCCAGCATATTTGATTCTGCAGGTGGGTCTTCCAGCGGGACCGGTTGCGGGCTCAGGTTCATAGGTTTTTCTTCAGTTTCGCTGCCTGTTTTCTCTGCGCACCCATTGATTGCTTCCAATCCGGGACCCGCGAACATAGCGAACCTGCGGAGGAAAGTCAATCTTGACGAGAAGAATCAATTCCACCATGCTTGCGGCAGGGCAGGAATACATCCCGTGCAGGCGCATCCCCCGCCAATGGGATCCGCACTCTTGACAGAATCACTCCTCATATGTTTGCCCCTTCGTGTTTCATCTGCAATCCGTCCCAGATCGGGAATTGCGCGCGAGTGATCTTGCATGCCAGACAAAAGATTTGTTTTTTCATTTACTGCTTGTCTCACAATGCGACAATCCATTCTCATCATATTAACCCTTCTGGCGGTCATCCTTCGCGCTCAGGACGCGAACAGTTCCGGCCCAGCCTACGTCTACGAGAGCTGGCGAACAGATAACGGGCTGCCGAACAACGACATACGTTCGGTCCTCCAGACACGCGACGGCTACGTCTGGGTTGCCACGGTCAAAGGACTTGCACGGTTCGACGGCGCGACGTTTCGCTTCTTCAATTCGGTGAACACGCCAGAGATGAGCGGAGATATCATCAGCAATCTCTGTGAAGATAAGGACGGACGGATCTGGTTCGGCGTCGACTTCGGTGGACTTGTTTGGTACAAAGACGGAGTGTTTTCCGTCAAAGATGTTCCCCCCGAATTGCGTTACAGCCTCATTCGCAAAACGTTTCTAGACGACAGAGGTAGATTCTGGGTTGGATCAACCGAAGGACTTTACGTCTCTGACGGAGGGCCACTCACCAAGGTCAAATCATTTCAGGGCGTAGTCAACGACATCTGTCAGGATCGACCGGGGAGAATCTTACTGGCTAGCAGTTCTCTCTACATAGTCACAGATGAAGGCGTGAAGAAGGCGATCCTCGTTGGAGAATCGCCGAAGAGCATCGGAAGGATTGGTATCGGGACCGATGGGACTTTGATGATCGGAGGAGACGAGTTGATCTACAAGGTCACAGTGAATCCGAACAACCTGCGATGGAAGTCAAGAAAGTATGATTACAGACGTCGAGTTACCATGTTTTATGAGGAATCACCCGGCGTCTTCCTCCTCACATCGTACGGATACGGTGTCGAGCGGCTGGAGCGCGGTCTCTTGACACCGGTTCGCGGCCTGGAGAGATTGCAGGGAGCGTTTCTTAACTCGCGCCAGATCGCCGCCGGTCAGGAAAAGGAAATCTGGATAGCCACAGGCGGAGGACTGTTGCGCTTACGGAGGTCCTTCACATGGACAATCGGCAAGGCAGAAGGGATTCCCGACAATCACGTCTGGTCTGTCACACGCGTACGCGACGGTTCGATTTGGGTGGGCACGGAAGCCGGACCAACGGTCAACCTTCAGCACGGAACGGTCCGGACCATTCTGAAAAAAAGGGACGGGATGCCGTCGGAATTGATCACCGCCGTACGGGAGATGTCGGATGGCAGCACATGGTTTGGTGGAAACCCTGGCGGGCTTGTTCGCATGTCGGGACGCACGTACCAGGACCTCAGTCACGAAAGCGGGTATCCGGGCGGTTCTCCCCGCGCGATTCTTGAGGATCACCAACAACGCGTGTGGGTCGGGACAACTAATGGGCTCACTTGTTACGATGGAACCAAATTCACTCAATTCCCAGAATTCACAGCGCAGGCAAATCGGCGGGTGAACTCGATTCAAGAGGATACCAATGGGGATATCTGGGTCTGCGCCGGATCCATTTTCAGAGTTCGGGGGGATTCCCTGCGGGCCTTCAGGGGAGCAGGTACCGCCGGCAAGTTTTCTGCCTGGTCGATGTACGCTGACACCGGCAGGGTTTGGTTTGGATCGTACGGAAGCGGACTTCATCTCATCCAAGGGGACTCGGTGATTAGTTTCGAGCGGTACTCGATGGAACTTGGACCGAATATCCTGAGCATCATGGAAGACGCGAAAGGAAAGCTCTGGATTAACGCCGAGCACGAGCTTCAGTCAATCAGCAAACAGGAGCTTCTGGACGCGGTCGCCGGAAAGAAAACGAGGATCGACCCACGGGTCTACGGACCATTGGACGGACTCAACGACATAGAATTCAACGGCGCCGGAATGCATTCATCCTCGCGCGGCGACGACGGCACAATCCTCTATGCATCGATGAATGGCCTGGTCGTAGTCGCGCCAACACTGGTACCGACGAGTTCCCACGCGCCTCCTGTTCGAATCGAGCACCTGGTCGTCGATGGAAGGGAGGTACCATATGCGGAACCGGTGGAGATACCGGCTGGAACAAAGAGCATTGACATCGGCTTCAGTGCATTGACGTTTGAGTCTATTCCGAAGGTGAAAATGCGCTATCGATTGGATGGAATCGACGAAGACTGGCGCGACCTCCCCTTCCTTCGTCGGAGCATTTCCTTCGCAAACATCGATCACGGCACCTATCGATTCAGGGTCATCGCTGCCAATGCTGAGGGTATCTGGAATCACGAAGGGGCATCTCTCTCATTCACCGTCCTGCCGTATTTCTATGAGACGAAACTGTTCACGCTTCTTTCCTCGCTGCTTGTCATTTCTCTCATCATCGCAGGCTACCGGTGGCGAACGGCGACGCTGCATGCGAGGCAGGAATTTCTCCAGAAGATCGTGTATGAAAAGACAGGAGCATTGAAGGAAGAGATCGAAATTCGCAAGGGGACAGAAGAGGAGCTGCGCATCATCCAGAGCAACCTGGAACAACGGGTTGAAGAGCGGACGATGCAGTTGAGCTCTGCGATGGAGGACCTTCGCAGAAGCCGCGAGCAATACCAGAAAATCGTCGATACCGCGCAGGAAGGCATCTGGATGACAGATGCTGGCAACGTCACGGTCTTTGCAAATCCAAAGATGGCCGAAATCCTCGGTTGCCCGGTTGAGAGCCTGATCGGATCAGACATTCTCGTATTCCTTGACGAATCGAGCAAGGCGGCTCTTGCCGAGACGAGAAAACGTCACCGGGATGGATTGGGAGCCAGGTATGAGCTTGAGTTTATCCGGCCGGATGGTTCGAGAGTCTCGACTGTGATATCCGCAACGCCGATTCTCGATGAGGGCGGGGAATACCAGGGTTCGCTCGCGATGGTCGCGGACGTTTCCGATCAAAAGAAGACTGAGCGGGAACATCGCCGCGTGGAGGAGGAACTGCGTCAGGTACAGAAAATGGAGGCTGTCGGACAGCTCGCAGGGGGGATCGCCCACGACTTCAACAACCTGCTGATTCCGATACTTGGTTACGCAGAAATGCTGCAGAAGGAACTCGCGGCCAAGGAAGTGCCGCTCAAGCGAATCACAACAATCAGGCGGGCAGCGGAAAAAGCGGCGCTCCTGACAAAACAGCTCCTCTCCTTCAGCCGGCGTCAGGTCATGGAGTCGAGAGTCATGAATCTGAACCGGATTATTGCCGATTTTTCCCCCATCCTCCAGAGGACAATCAGGGAGGACGTGGAGATACGCTACGAACTCAGCGATGATCTCTGCAATATGAGAGGAGACGCATCCCAGATCGATCAAATCCTGATCAACCTGCTGGTGAACGCTCAGGACGCAATGGCCGATGGCGGTGTCGTGACCGTCGAGACTACCAACGCCTCGGTGTCGCCGGGTGAAACAGGTGCGTATGGAGCCCTGAAGCCAGGTAACTACGCCGCGCTGGTGGTCACCGACTCAGGCAAGGGAATTCCCGCTGAAGTGGTTGATCACATTTTCGAGCCTTTTTTCACAACGAAAGACAAGAGCAAAGGAACAGGGCTCGGCCTCGCGACTGTTTATGGAATCATCAAGCAGCACAACGGACATATCTGGGTGGACAGCACCGTAGGGGTTGGGACATCCTTCACGATCTATTTCCCGGCCGCTGAGGCATCTCTGCCTGCGAAGAGCGATACCGTTCCCGCGCAAGAAACAATGCTCACGGGAACGGCGACAATCGTCGTCATGGAGGATGATGATCTCGTTCGCCAGTTCGCGCACACGATCCTGGATGAAAGCGGCTACAACGTTCAGGAATTCGCGACGGTGGACAAGTGCCTGAAGTTTTTCAGAGAATCCGGCATCCACGTCGATCTCATGCTGACCGACGTCGTCATGCCGGTGATGAATGGCCGTGAGCTGTACGCGACGCTGGCGCGCGAGTTCCCCGATCTCAAAGTCGTCTACATGTCCGGATACTCCGACGAAGTCATCAGCCACAGCGGAATTCTTGAAGAAGGCGTAGCCCTGATACAGAAGCCGTTCACAGCGGAGACACTGCTGAAGAGGATACAGAAAGCACTTGCCCGTTCGTGACAAGCACTTCGCAGCAGCACGACGGTCGGAGCATCTGACCTGCCACTCACGTCATCAACGCAACAATGAGTACCACGAGCGCCAACACCCACCTGTAGTACACAAACACGTTCGTCGGATGATTCTGGAGAAAGCGGAGAAGATATTTGATGCAGACGTACCCGCTGAGAGCCGCCGCGGCAAAGCCGATGATGAAGAGATTAAAGTCTGAACCCGAAATCGAACCGTCCTGCATCCCCTGGTAGATTTTGTAGAGGCTCTTCATTCCCGCACCCGCAATGATCGGGGCAGACAGCAGAAATGAGAACCGGGCTGCGGTCTCGCGCTCCAACCCCAGGGCCATTCCCGCCGTGATGGTACTTCCGGAACGCGACACGCCCGGAAATATCGCCATCGCCTGAGCCAACCCGATGATGATCGAGTCCCTGAATGTCACCTGATTCATTCTCCGCCGGTGGGCGGCCAGCTTCTCGGCAATAAACAGAAAAGCACCGAGCAATGCGATGAGCACGGCCATGGCAATCATCGCGGTGCTCTGGATGGGACCCTCGGCTGGGTGGAACCAGTGCTCAATCTTCTTTTCGAGCAGCAGTCCGACAAATCCGCCTGGTATTGTCGCAATGACGAGGAACCAGGCAAGCCGCCGATCGATGTCCTCACCGATTCTTCTCTCTGCAATGCTCGAAACCCCTGCCCGGATGATCCGCGCCCAATCCTTTGCGAAGAATGCGAGCAAGGCCGCCAATGTTCCAAGGTGAAGGGCCACATCGAACGTCAGGCTTTCGAGTGCAGGGTCATCCCACCGGAACATCCACGGGATGATGACAAGATGCGCGGAACTTGAGATCGGGATGAATTCTGTGAGGCCTTGAACCACGCCGAGAAGGATCGCTTTCAGGATGAGCATGCTGCTTCCGCGTTGTGCACGTTCTGGTTAGGTTTTCTGTTTTGAACAAGGATTGCCGGAACAGAGACCCTTCGAGGAGAAAACTCAAGGGGTCTTCAGTGCTTCAGCCTCGTCGTGACAACGGCGAGCAGCTTGGAGAAGGAAAACGGTTTCTCGATGAACTCTTCGGCCCCGAGCTTTCTCCCAAGCCTCCCTGCCATTGCGTCCGAGCTCCCGGTCAGGAAAACGAACGGAAGGTCCCTGGTCTGATCATCGGCTTTCAGTGCCTGGAGTGTCTGGAATCCGTTGAGTCCGGGCATATCGATATCGCAAATAATCAGGTCGGGCGAAAGGTCCTTCGCCATTTCGATTCCGGATGCGCCATCCGCCGCCGCAACAACAGTGTAGCCGGCACTTCTGAGCGATTTCTGGAGACCCAGGCGTTGTGCTTCGTCGTCTTCGATGATAAGGATCGTCGCCATCTGGCTCCTCCTCAGCTTTGGAACTCTGATAGTACAGACCCCGTGAGACATTCATGGCTGCCGCGAACAGCAATGCTGACCTCAACCACGCTCCAAAGCTACGCTAGTCGCCTCTGAAAGGCAACACGTTAGTGCAACAACTCCGGAGGTGGAGCGGGTTTCCAGACTATGAGCGTGTCGAGGCGTGGTTTGTAGAAGGCCTCAAAACGAGGCGAAATCCACTTGAACGGAACTATCCATTCCTGACCGCGCTGTCTCAGCTCACCATAGACACGTTCTTGTGCCGGTATGGTATCAACCGTGCGCTCGCGGCGCTGGAAATCCCTGGAGGTACCGATGGGCACTCCTTCCACCGCTGCTGATCTCCACACGCGTGCCAGCTCTGGTGGCAGATCTCTTTGGTATTCGCGAAGAGACGCGACATGACCATCCTGTCCGAACTCTGTCCAGGTCCCGACACTCCGACCCGCTTCGTACTCTCGCGCGTATTTGCTTCGCCCGTTGCGATACCACGCCTGCCAAAGTCCCTGGCGCTTTCCCCCTCTGAATTCCCCCTCCTCCCGCATCTCGCCTGTGTCGGGCCAGTACACGACATGCCTTCCCTCCAGCTCTCCCGATTCATTGCAAGTGTGTACTTCGAGCGTGTCGCCGTTTGGCATCCACGCCACGCTCCTTCCGGTGACTCTTCCCCGGGGACCGTACGTTTTCTCGAACCGCTTTCCTCCGTAGAGATACCATTCCTCCCACACACCAACGCTGTCGCCATTCTTGAATTCGCCGGCAGCCTGCCGGGCACCCGTCGGATAGAATGACTCGTACTTTCCATCCTTGATCGTCCGGTACGGTCCGATCATACGTTCGTACCACCTGATTTTTATCTGGCCGTTGGGATACGACGAAGTTTTCTCCTCCCGCCAACTGCATCCGGCGAGAACGAGGACAATAAAAAAATATACCAAGGATTTGTTTGTGTTTCGATTCATAGGTGGCGCTGAAGAAAACCCGATCGTTACCGACGTCCCGTGTGCTGTATCAGAAGTTAACATAGCGAAACAAGAGAACTGTCGCAAATCTGACACGAGCATCGGGCCGATCGATCCCACGCTTTGTGCTTTGAGAAAGAATGCATACATTCTGCTTGATATGAAGACAACACGAAGAACCAGTATTCTGATGGCGATGCTGTTGGCCTGTTCGCTGTACGCTCAAACGAGTCACGTCGAACTGCGGTCGCTCTCTGTGCCGGGCGTTGGCAGCTGGCAATTCAATGTCTATCTTCCGGACGGCTACGACCAGTCGAGCCAGCGATACCCGGTGGTCTATTTGTTTCGTGGTGCGGTCGATGAATGGATGGACCGAACAGAAGATGCCAGCCGCGGCGGGAGGAACATTCAGGGCATTGCGGACACCCTGGTCGCACAAAACGTCATGGGAAAGCTGATCCTCGTGATGCCGGGGTTTACGGCGATGTCCGGACCGGCAAGCGAAGCAGACTATTCGTTTGTCCTGAATACGCTGATTCCTTTTATCGATCAGCAGTATCGAACACTGCCGGGGCGATGGTTCAGAGGCGTAGACGGGTTCTCGCTCGGGGGCCTCCATATGGTGAACCTGATCTGGCGAAACCCCGAACGGTTCTCCTCCGCCGGTTCGTATGACGGAACGGTCTCCATGTTCAACTTCAATCAGATGATCGCCGCCGGCGAACCATATTTCGCCCGCATACGTCCGATCCAATTTTTGCTGCACAGCGCTGCGATCTCGCCAAGCAACCTCAGCTCCAACCGCCAATTCGAAGTTTTCTTGAACTCCATCGGGATCCGAAACGCCTTCCCGGATCTGCTGTTCTCAACAACGTCCCAGCACAATTGGTGGAATGCAGACGAACACATGATCCGTGCGCTGCCGCTTCACTGGTCGAAGTTCCAGATTCCGTCGAAGAGCATTTCCGTTCGTTGGAGCTCTTCCATACCTGGCAAGGCTGCAGGAACCGTCCGCTTGGCTTGGTCCGGCGGACAGGCGCCGGATACTCTGAAGACGATGGTGGAATGCAGCAGCGATGGCGGAGTTTCCTGGCAGACGCTGCTCTTTACAGCCGGCAGGGACTCGGTGTACGACTGGAATACCCGGGCGTTCCGAGACGGGACGCGATATCTTGTCCGCACGCAGATCTTCGGCGACACCTCGTACGGGGTCGTTCAATCACAGCGTATCATCGTCGATAACCCGGGCAACAGCCCGCCGGATATTGTATTTCTCGCTCCACAGAAAGGCGAGACAATCTCCGGTACATACCGTGTTACATGGAGTGCCGAAGATCCGGAGGGAGATCCAATCCGGGCTTCGATCTTCGGGAGCAGTGACGATGGCAGATCGTGGCAGGCAATCGCCTCCGACCTGCCCAACACGGGATCATACTCCTGGAACTCGCAGGCGACGGCCAATGCGCTCTCATATCTGTTGAAGATTACCTGTTCAGACGGAACTCTCTCGTCTCAGATTGTCTCGCCTCCGGTTCGGGTTCAGAACGACCGGCAATCGATCGGCACGGCGAAGCACGTCGCCGGAGTGAGCGACGGGAAAGTCACTGCAAACGTGGTGAACCCGGGCCAATTGACAGGCCATGTGTATCGCGTAGTATTTGACGACTCATCCGGATCGCAGAAGGCGTACAGCGTCTTCGATGTTTCGAAAAACTCTGTTGCCCTTCAGAAAATCGCCTACGTCGGCGACGGAACCGAGGGGCCTTCGTTTGACGGACTGAGGCTCTCTGTTTACGATCCACCGAGTGTGGTGAACAACAGGGATTCGACGCGATGGACGAAGGGGGCGAGCACGCTCACATCTCTTATCTCAGTTCCAACGGTGTACGCAGGATCCGATACGATCAAGGGGGTCGCCTACCCGTCGGATTACGAGATCAGGATCGCGAACCAGGTTGTGGATACATCAAGCTCGTACCTCGGGTCGGCCGCGACGCCGTTGTACTTCACCGTATGGAACACTACCGAAAGCCATCGGTCTGATGTGGTGCTCGGCGAGTTGGATGGCGACGGGAGGATCAGCCGTTTCGATGAGGTGTACATCCTGGAGAAGAACCAACGCGGCCAGTTGATAATCACCTGGGAGATATTCTTTTCGGGAGATGATAGGGCGATTCTCCCGGCGGCGGGCAGTGTGTTCACGCTGAAGACGATCAAGCCGATTCGGTCAGGTGACATCTACGAATTTACGGCACTTGCGACAAGCATTCAGGGTACCTTTGCCGACCTGCCGCAGAGCATTGAACTTTCACAGAACTACCCGAACCCATTCAATCCGCGAACAGCCGTCAGCTATCAGCTGTCAGCCAGGGACTTCATTGAGATTTCGGTCTTCGATGTTCTTGGCAGGCAAGTGACGACCCTGGTAAGGACAGTGCAAAATCCCGGCACCTACACGGTATGCTGGGATGCGGCGGGATTGCCCAGCGGTATCTACTTCTACCGATTGAAAGCGGATAAAACAATTCTCACAAAGAAGGCGCTTCTGCTCAAATAAATCCTGATGTCACAATCACCACTGCGTGCGTCCTTACGCCTTCTCAAGAACTTGTCTATCTCCCTTTTGCAGACTAGCGTCCGGGACTTCCGCTATCACCTCTCACATTGAACGGCTGTTCGTGCTTGTCGATGCACCCGACCGCCTGGACGACAGCCCGCCTGTTCAACATTGTGATTGGCTCGTCCGATACATAATTGCGCATCCGGCAGCCTGACATGCTTATCGTCAGTTTCTTGCTTCCCCTGACAAGCAGGAAGTCCATGGACTTACCGATCGTGGTCAGTGCACCGTTGGGGCCCGAGAACGCCTCGACATTCGAGACCGACGTGTGCCCCTCCCCCTCGACAACGAATGGATGAATTTCCCTCACCGCGCGACCGACATTGGCAATGATTGAACCCTGAGAAATCAGCCAAGTCCGGTTGAACGATCCTTCTCCCACCTTATGAACTCCGATAGTGACGCAGTCGAAGTTGAAGCTCGTCATCTGTCCGTAGGTTTGGGGACCAAGATAGGCACCGCCGTACACGCCGAACGTGAAGACATCCATCAAGACGGCATTGTCGGTGTGATTTATTGCGTACGAGAAAGTCCCCGAAGCCACCACCGCATCGATGACAGCCCGGCTGTAATCACCTTGGATCAAACGCTGATTAGCAGGATTCACATGACAATGCAGGATGCGCGGGATGTCATAGCAGTGGTCGATGCGGATGAACTCACCGCTGAGCGGATACCCGTAGCAGTGTTCGAAAAGAATCTGCTCGCACGGGACACTGGCGGCAGCGTTGAAGTCCATCGCGATGTACTCCCCGAAGAACGTGAGACAGGAGAGAGTCACGCCCTGCGCCGGATGGGTTTGGGAGACTTGTATCGTCGGCGGGTATTTGATAATCCTGGCCGGATCTGTCAGAGTCTGATCCGGGTACCAGAACTGTAGCCCCCGGAGCTGTGCAGCGGATTCCACAGTGATAAACGGTTTTTCGCCGTCTTCGATCCGGAATACACTGCCGACCGGCTGAGGCTTGCCTGCATGGCGCGTCCCTCTCCCCACCGGTCCATGGACACCAACAAGCGAAACGTTTTTGCGTAGCACGAGTCCGCTGGCAACAGGGTACGGCTCGTCAGTGGGTTCAACAAACAGTGCAGCCCCCAGCGCTGATGCCGAGTCGATCGCTGCCTGCAACGCTGCGCGGTTCTTTTCGGGTGTGTTTGTCGGCAGGACACCAAATTCGCGAATACTCCTCATCCCCTGCGTCTGTACGGGACCCTGCGCAACAGCTGCAGAGAGGCCCAACAGACAAAGAACGATGAACAACGCCGACAGAATAGACCCTGGATGCATCACCGCTAAGGACGGGGGATCTTTCATCTTGTCGCCGGAGCGGAGAACCATCCTGAAGTTATGAGGTCAACGATTCTCATTTCTCACATTGAACGACTTCTCACGATTGAGTCAGAATCGACCGAACCTTCCTGACAAGCGTGTCGGGAGTGAAGGGTTTCTGGAGAAAATTCGTCTCTTTTTCCAGAATTCCTCTTTCGGCAACGATATCTGCAGTGTATCCTGAGATAAAGAGGGTTTGAATCGCAGGGACCACTTCTTTAATTCGCTTCTGCAGCTGTTTCCCGTTCATTTCCGGCATGATCACGTCGGTCACCAGCAAATCAATCTTCCCTTTCTGATCGGCACAGATCTCGAGTGCCCGTCGGGGCGACGAGGTGCAGAATGTCGCATAGCCATGCGACTGCAATGCCGAAACGATGATAGCGAGAAGGTCTTCTTCATCTTCGACGACGAGGACGGTTTCGCTTCCATCAATCGACAATTCACTCACAGCTTCTTTCTGTATTTCCACTTCACCGATGAAGCGAGGCAAAAGTACTTTGAATACGGTCCCCTTCCCCTTTTCGCTCCGAACATCGATAGTGCCGTTGTTCTGTTTGATGATGCCGAAGACCGTCGCCAAACCCAACCCGGTGCCTTTGCCTTTGGGCTTCGTACTAAAGAACGGTTCGAAGATGTGCTCCAGTAAAGCCGGATCAATACCCTCCCCGGTGTCGGAACATGTCAAGACAACATACTCTCCCGGCGTCACGGCGCTGTGATCGTTCCTCGAGTCGCTCACGATGGAGAGGTTGGACGTTTCTATCGTGATGGTACCGGTATTTTGTATGGCATCGCGGGCGTTCGTGCAGAGATTCGTAACAACCTGATCTATCTGACCCGGGTCCATTTTGATAGTCCACAGGTCCTCGGCGAGAATGAGCTTGATCGTGACGTCTTCGCCGATCAGCCGCCCCACCATTCTCTCGATCGATACGAGTTCATCGTTCAGGTTGAGGGCAACAGGTGTGATGACCTGCTTCCGGGCAAATGCAAGCAGTTGCTTTGCCAGGTTTGCAGAGCGGTCGGCCGCTGCGATGATTGACTGTATGCTTCGGTGCGCCGGGTCGGATGGCTTGAGGCCTTTTCCGATCATCGCGGCATAGCCGAGAATAACGCCGATCATGTTGTTGAAATCATGCGCCACTCCGCCAGCCAGTTGCCCAATTGCTTCCATTTTCTGCGATTGAAGCAATTGTTCCTGGAGCCTCTTCTGCTCCGTGATATCCTCAGCGGTGATATCATAGTATGCAACTGACCCGTCGTCGTTGTACACCAACCAGACGTTTTGACGGACGAATATTTCCGCACCATCCTTTTTATGCCACTTCGATTCAAGGCCCCGCACCTCTTGTGTGCCGTGAAGCAGATTCAACAATGACTGACGATCCTGACCCAACGAGGATCCCCCCTCCTCGGTATCGGATGCGGCGAGGTTTTCAAACGTCTCAAAGCCGAGCATACGGACAAGATGCGGATTTGCGAAGAGGATCTTCCCCTGCGGTGTCAAACGGCAAATGCCGATCGCAGCGTTTGCGTACAGATTGCGGTACCGCTCTTCGCTCTCCTTGAGTTGCTCCTCGGCTTTCCGTCGGGCTTCCGATTCCTTTACAACTACCCAGGCCTTGATACCGAAATATGAAATGAATACTCCGCCAACAAAAATACAACCGACGATGATCGCCAACTTCTTGCTGAACTCGGCCAGAGATGTGGTGATTTCCTCCTCGGAGTATACGACGGCCAGCGGCCAGATGGTATCATTGATATGAACCGGGAGATAATAGGCTATCCTTTTTCCAGCCCGCACTTTGCCGACAGACGCGTCATACACATAGGTCGCCATCCCCTCCTTGCCGGCGAGCATACTGTCGGCCACACGCAACAGGTCTGGAAATCCCTTCGCCGTCTCGCGGATCGACTTTCCGATATGCCCGGTCACCGGACAATACAGCTCGATCCCTTCACTGCTCAACATCCACGCATATCCCGAGCCACTCATCTCGATATCTCCAAGAATGCGTCTCCCAACCTCTCCAAAGTCCACCACGAGTGCTATCGTACCGTCGAACACACCGCCTTTGAAGACGGGGTAGTGAATCGCTATTGCCTGAAAACCCTGAACAGCGTCAAACACATCGCTCACGACAGGCTTGTGATCGGCGAGAATTTTTGCAATGTGTTTCTGCTTGGAGATGTTGGCGCCCACTGAGTTGGGGTAGTACGGGGCGGTATAGGTGATGGTCCCGCTGCTGTCGACACGCGTGATACTCTTCATCTCGACCCGCAGCACTCCCCTCAACTTCGTGAGTTCATCCTTTCCCTCTTCGTTCATGAGAATGATGTTCCTGTCGTGGGAAAGGTACGAGAGCACACTATTCCATTTGTCGACCAACTCGTTCAGGCTGTTTGCTGCTTGCCGCGCATAAATTCTCTGGTGGCTGACGACCCCCTCAATGGCACGGCCCCGTTCCACATCATAGAAGTAGTAGAGCAGGTAGCTGC
The DNA here is from genome assembly GCA_026390595.1 of Ignavibacteriales bacterium. NCBI lineage: Bacteria > Pseudomonadati > Ignavibacteriota > Ignavibacteria > Ignavibacteriales > Ignavibacteriales bacterium. The sequence goes on along the minus strand of JAPLFQ010000024.1, from coordinate 92,799 downwards.
AGAGTGCCAGAAGTATCAGAATTGTGACAAACCAGGATCGTGTTCGCATTGCGCGTCAGAAAGCGTGTGGTTGTGGAAGTTTCAAGAACTGTTTCCCCCGTGATGGTTGACCGAATAGTAGCTGTCAGTTTCCTCTCCTGCAACATCATCCTTATGCAGGCTGTACGGCTCTTTTCGGGCTTTCACACCAAAACACAAGCGCCCCCTTCCGGAGGCGCTGGCATTATTGATAACAGAGGTTGTTCCTGCTAACGAATAATCACGAGTTTCTGATACGAGGTGTCCCCTTGCTTGTACTTCAGCTCATTTGTTACGGGATCGAGAAAGTCGGCCGTCACGGTGAAGTGGACGATGTAGACGCCGCTCACGACCACCTGGCGGGACGATGTAATTGAATTCCATGTCTCGTCTCCGCTGCCGTTCTCGTGATTGATCGTATTGACGAGGTCTCCGTTCTCGGTATAGATCTTGATCGTGCAGTGACCCGGGATATTGAGGAACATGATCTTGTCGGGCTCACCCGGATATTGCATACCGGGAGCCGCGATGTTATATGGATTCGGAACGATTCGGATTCCAGCCAAGCTCTCCCCGGCTTTCCTCCGCAGGTACGCAGGTTGATTCGTCTTTGTGTAGAACCTGCTGCTCAGAAGCCGACCGGTTGGATTCGGCCCTCCTGACGTATTGTTGCTCCCGTCGCTGAAGGCGGAGATGTAATAGTAGTAGCTGAATCCCCGCTGCGCCGTGACGTCGTCGAAACTGGTCGCCGTCGCTCCCAGGCTCGCGATTTCCTTGAACGTCGTGTCGGGCTTCCCGGTTGCTCGGAATATCTTGTATCCGCCGAAGCCGGCGGCGTTCTTTGACGGACTATGATCCCACGAGAGCGAGATCCTGTCGCCGCCTGAAACGATATTGAACAGCGGGGGCGGCAAAGGCGGTTGAGGAATCTGATAACCCAGTTCGTAGTTGCGCTTCGCCCGGCTGAACGTCTGCATGATGGAATCTCTGCCTGTGTAGAACCAGGTGTCCTTATAAATATCTTTGTCTGTGGTCGTCGATCCGTTTGGCAGCGTGAACGGCCCCTTGTCGCTCGTGTTGTCGTACGCCTTCTTCCAGCGCATGCCGATTTGCCAGCACGCGTCCCGACTCAATCCGGCAACTCCTTCGGCGATAACGATCACAACGCTGTCGCCCGGATTCAAATCGAACGGTCCGTAATTGGTCCATACGTTTGTGCCGCCGCCGTCTCCGTGGATGATCCACGGGTCAGGCTTGGTGGCCATGTACACCTCGTCCATGCGTTCGGTCGGACTTCCGAGACCTTTGTAGGGAATTCCGCTCAGCATCTTGTAGAGATCGGTATGAAACGTCGCGGTCCCGATTGTCATATCGCCGAGACTCGGATAGGTGTCTCCCGCGTGCCAGCCGAGTGTGCCGGGCTGGGCAGGGTCATCAGCCTTGTTGGTCGCGCTCTTGTCGACGTGGAGGGCAACCATACCGGCGAACTGCGGAGCACAGAGCCGGCCGCTTCCGTTCCTGTCGGGCCCACCAAGATTATCAAATGTGTTGATCGCCGATTGGCCTGCCCAGGCATAGCCCGCGCGGAGCCATTGAGGGATGGGGCTGGATTCGGTCAACTTTTCGGTCGCGTGCGCCGCGTAATCCTCGCCGCGTTTCGTCACCCATGTATGCTTGCCCCAGTCCTGGCCGTCGGCGATTTTGAACGATCCTTCGCGGCCGACACTGTAGCGGACACCGAGACCGAACCTGAGCCCCTTCACAGGTGCGTTCAGGACCTTCTTGTTCGTTGCGTCGACATAGCCGGTATTCTTGAACGTATATTCTTTGATGAAGTAGTTGTCGTGGTATTGCTGGCTGAATGCCAGGATCCGGCGCGTCATCGTAACGCCCATCGAGGTATTGATGATGTTGGTCACAATGCGGTCGGGAATCTGGTTCGGGTCGATCTCGTCAATTTCTCCTTTGTACGGGGCGTTGATGTCTGTGCCGTCCACGTAGACAGTCGGAAGATCGATCTTCGCAGTCTGCTTGTGGACCATCGGGAACAAGGCGCTGCCGGCATAGGTCTGGGCAAAATAGACGCCGTAATTGTCCCAGCGCTGTCCCTTGGAATCGGTGAAATCCATACACCCGATCCACTGCCGTTCGATCACGGCATTGTCCTGATACGCGTAGTCTGCGGGCCACATGAGCCCTTCATAGAACACGTCGTTCCAGGCGCGCTCCGAACCATAGGCGGTGAAGCGGCTCTGCAAAGTTCCGACGCGGACGTAGCGCTTCTGGGTCTCCGGCACCTGCGACACCAAAGAGGTTGTCGAATACAGCAGGCATGCGAGGATGAGTAGGTATGTACGATTGCGAAACATCGCGGTTCTCCCTATTGTCGATTCAAAGAGCGTGGTCAGAAACTGACTCTGACGCCAAACATATAGCTTCGTGGATTCAGGAATGTCACCGACGTGTTGTTAGGCATGTCGATATACGATTTCTTGTCTTTCCGTACCTGGTTGCGGGCCGACACTGCCGGATCATTGTTCGGATTCGGTTCAAGAGGTTCGTACCGAACGTCATCGGGCCGAATAGTGCCGATCCGGTCGCTTCCGCTCTTGTCGCCTTCCATCCACGGGAAGCACAGTGAGGCAAGGTAGTCCTGGTAATCGTACGAGTTCACGAAGCCCGCGTAGCTGAGCTGCTTGATATTGAAGACATTCTGGATGTCGAGATAAACCTGGAACTCGAGATCATACATGCGGATGCTCTTCATGAAGCGCACATCGCTGTTGAAGTTGTCTTTCCATTGCACGTTGTCGACAACGCCGGGGATGGAGTTTGGATTGTACGTGCCGTAGCTCCCTGCTGTCCAGCCTGCGAGGATATTCACGCTCCACCCTTCCAGCGGGCGCATGCCGAGAACTGAGGGACCGAAATCGTCCGGCGTGCGCAGCGTCAAGTTGGCCCTCGCGTACGGCTGCGGGTGAGGCCTCGATTGGTACGGATTCAGCTGTAAATAGGCCCGCTGTTGGTTTACATCCTGGTAATAGGATGTAAGATCGAAATACCCCGACGATCCGACGTCATACGTGTAATTGATGAATCCTGTAATCCACGAGCCGCCGATCTTCGTGAGTGTCACTTCAAATCCTCGGATATCAGCGTAGTTGTTGTTTGTGGCCTGGTAATAGTGCACCGAGCTGTTGATGTTCTGGTAGTAGATCCATCCAGGCTGATTGGTAATGTCCTTATAGTACGCCGCCAGGTTCACGAGGAACATATCGAGAACATTCTGCTCAAACCCAAGTTCGTACGAAACCGTCTTCTCGAGTTTCATGTTCGGATTGCCCATATACGTCACGAGGCCATTCGACTCCCTCTGCAGACGGAAACGGAACGTTGAGGACGGCTCGGAGAGGAAGTGGCCGTAGTTGAAGTACAACTTTGAATTCTCGGTGATCGGATGGGAAATTCCAAGCCTCGGGCTTATGTAGAACTCGGCTTTCGCTTTCTCCTTCGCAGCATTCTGTTCGATCCCGTTGCCCAGTCCCTGACTCAGGAGCATATCGTACGGGGAAAGATCAAAAGCGTCGCTGTTGGGATTCGAATAGTCGAGTCGAAGTCCGACATTCGCAATGAAACCCTGGAACTCGAGCTTATCCTGTGCATAGACGCCGATTCTCCACGGGAACACATGATAGATCATACTCCTCGTCCAGGTCGACATCGAAGGACTGTAGGTGCCGGAGTTGATGTCGAGATCGTCGTACGTCCACTGAAATCCCGCCTTCACCTGATTGTACTTGTCGAACTGTGTTGTGATGCTCCCCCGTATCGAAGTCGTGGAGTTCACGCTCTTGTCCCGTCCGAGGTTCATCCATCCGCCTGTGCTCATGACGCCGTCGATCGCGCCCGTGCTATAGCCCCAGTACCCGTTGGGCGACTCATCCACGTAGATGCCCGGAACCGGCTGGTAGACTTTTGAAGTGTCGCGTGTGGCCGACTGAAATGTGTTGTATCTGCTCTGGTTGCGCTGGACTGCCACTTCGTAAAAGGTCACCGGACTGAGCATATGCGTCAGTGTTGCGCCGAATGTGGTGCGGTAGACAGAGCTGGGGCTGTACCGATCAGGCATATACAATGCGTTCATCCCGTCGCTGCTGCTGAGAAGACTCGCCACTTCATACTGGCTTCGCATGAGATACCCGGTCGGAGCTGTTGTCCACTCATACGGCGACACAGAATTCGATTCACCGTAGAGTCCCATCATTGTGAGCTTCATTGTGGAGGTAATATCAGACGTCAGTTTCACTTGCGTGTGATTGTCGGTGTACGCATCCCTCGAGAGAGGATAGATGAACATTTCCCGCTCGTTGAAATGCGACAGGTAGAACCGGAGATTGCCGAGCATTTCACTCACCACAGGCATCGGGCCGCCAAAGCCGACATCGATGGTGTAGTCCGGTTTCGTGATCTCGCCTGAGCGGCGTCGCTGCCACTCCCACAATCGCTTTGCGCCTTCGGGAGTAAGGTCGTTCTTTGGATCCTTGTCCTGCAAGGTCGCGAGGGACACGGCGTTCCACCCCTGGAAGTACGGGTACTCGCTCTGCGTGTCAAGATCCCAGGCGCCGTTTTTCGTGCCGGTCCAGCACACCGTCGGATCTGTGTACGGGCGGTTGAAAAATGAATTCGGATCATAGAGTGAGAGCCCGAAATGCTTCGGTGCGGCTGGCTTGTACCGGACGTTGGCTGTGCCATTGTACCGGCTCCGGTCTCCGTCCTTGGTCACGACATTGACAACACCCGACCGGACGTTACCGTACTCCGCATTGAAGCCTCCTGTCTGAACCTGCAGCTCTTTTGTAGCCGATAGCCCGACGGCTGCATAGGGAACGTTTGACCGTTCGTCGTTCATGATGAAGCCGTCGACGACAAAAATTGTCTGATTCGTTCCACCGCCGCGAACGACAATTCCGTCATCTCCTTTCTTAATCCCCGCTTGCAGCACCAGTACCTCCGTAACCGTCTGAATCGGCATGGCCTCGACGGTCTTGGTCTCAATGTTGAACCGGCTCGCTGAGACGTCCTTCGTCACGATCGGCCGCTGCGCTGTAACGACAATTTCCCCGGTGACGAGAGCCGTCGCGCTCAGCTTCGTATCGATGGTCGTCGTGATATCAATCTCGACGCGGACATTTTTGATCGTGGTCTTCGCATAACCAATCATGCTGAACCGGAGCGAATACTGCCCCGGGGGGACATTCAGGATCATGTAGTAGCCGTCGACATTGGTCGCCGTCCCGACCGTCGTTCCCTCGATCATGACATCGACGCCGGGGAGCGGTTGCCCGTTTTCCGCATCGGTCACACGACCGGCGATCTTGCCATGCTGCCCGGCAGTAAGCGTCGCGGCGACACAGAGCATTGTCGCTATCACTATCAATGTACCTTTCCTCATGGTAGCACTCCTCTAATACGTAACACCCGATTGAATTGCTCCGGCATGCCCGGCAGCAACCTTAGAAGGAAAACCTCACAGAAATCCGTTGGATATCGCTGAAAACTTTGTGGGGCATGAACGAGTAATCCACAGCAACCCCGAATTTCTGTACGCCAATACCGGCCGTCAGGCTGTAATCCGCATGGTGACTTATGTAGCCAGCCCTCAGGGCGACAGTCTTCCCGAACACATACTCTCCGCCAATATTCAGATACTCAACGTATGCACGCGGATGAACCGCATCGATGGAGACAAAGAGCGAATGATCGTCTGCCAGGTCCGGAACCAGGTCCATCAGGTTCATGGAAAGGCCGATCTTGAACGTTAGCGGCAGCTGAAAGCTCTCGCGCTCATATCGGATTTCACGCGAAAAATTGTTGATCGATACCCCGAACGCAAGGCTCTTGAGACCGGTCTTGTAGATTGTCCCGAAATCAAACGCAATCGTTCCCACATTGTAGTCACGCAGGTCGTATGATGTATCGGTCTTGACCACGCCAGAGCTCGTTGTTGTCTGTTTGTAGACCGGAACCAGGCTCTTGCCAAGGCTCTGATAGGCATATTTTGCCTGGCCGCCGACTGAAAACTGGTTCGAGAGTTCTTTACCATACCCGATTCCCACGACGTATGCGTTGGGCATGGGATAGCTGTCGACGTCCTCATACCCTTGCTCATTGTTAGCAACACGGGTGAATTTGAAATTCCCGTAGTTGATGGTCATAACGCTGATACCCACCACGCCGTATTCCCCTCCGTAGGGGGCAACAGCGACGGCACCGGAAAGGTACTTGATGTCTGCGATCCACTTCAGCTGGTTCGTGGAAAAGTCCATGAACTTGCTGATCCCTGCGAGTCCGGCAGGATTGTAGAAGAGGGCTGTCGACGACCCCTGGACGGTCGTGAACGCTTCTCCCATTGCCGTCGCGCGGGCGTCGGTGCCCACGTTCAGGAAATTGAATCCTGTCTGGGCCAGTTTCTGCTGGGCAAAAATGTTCTGGACGAAACCGCAGCAGACGAGAAGAACCAACACAAGAATAAACGCAAGTTGTCTCATTGAGAATGTCCTCACTTGATGTCGCTTTGGCATAGAAACGTCTGTGTGCATTACAGCGTACTGCCGTAGTACGGTGCGCTTTTCTTTCCCCGCACATAGAACTTCACGAGAAGTCCGTTGGAGGTGCTTGCATAAAGATCATCTGAACTCCCCCATGTGAGATAGGCGAGCCCGGTTCCAAACATGGCCTTGTAGGCTCCAAACGGAGCACTCACTGTCTTGCTGGCGTTCACGATCAGGAGGCCCTCCTGAGAATCTGTTCCCACATACATGATACCATCAGAAGAGAACGTGATTGATAGAGGTATGTTAGCCGGATAAGTGGCTGCGAAATCGAAATAGACTTCAGGTGTTCCCAGCGTGGTACCTGAGATCTGCGCCCGCCAGATTTTTTCCCCTGCTTCCGTCTTGGCTGAGAAGTAAAGGGAGCCGTTGTAGACCCGCACGCAGCGCACGGTCCCGACAAACGGAGTAGTTGTGATCACCTTGGCTTGTGTGACGCAGTAAATGTTGGAATTGTTGCCGCCTCCCCACACGTTTCCGCTTTGGTCAAAATCAATATCATTGATTGCGACGCCGACCGGGAAAGCCTGCCACACTGCTCCTGATGATCCGCCTCCAGGCGAGAAGCGATACAACGCCCTGAAATTTCGTGCAGCGTACAGATATCCGCCTGGTCCCATTTTCAGGCTCGTCCACGAAACCACACCCGACGTGGGAGGAGTGTAGGTTGATCGGACACCCGCAGGCGTGATCTTGATAATGCCACCTTCGACTGCGGTGAGCGAAATTCCCGAGTAGAGATTCCCTGACGCGTCAGTCGCTATCGATGTAGAGGTCTCAGTCGCCTGAAGACTCCCCCACGTCTTCACCCCTGCTTTCAAGGAGAAGAGATACGTGTTGCTGAATTGAACGGAACTTGAGACCGCGACCCTGACACCGATACTGTCGCTCGGCACCAGCGGCGCTCGGAGCATAATCTGCGTGCTCGTCGAGCTCAGGAGCGCGGCAGGAGATGCATTGAAGAATACCGAGTTCTCCGACACCGAGGCGGAGAAGTTTGAGCCTTGCACGACAACTGTATCCATACCTGCAACCGCGCCCCCGGCGGGGGTGATGCCAGTGATCGTCGGTTGGGGATTGTACGAAGCATTCGAATCGTACAGACTAAAGTCCTCCGTTTTCGTGCAGCTGCTCAGAAACAGAAGTCCGAGGGCGGCAAGAAACAGAAATGTTGTTGCTCTGGAGAAGGAAAGCATTGGAATACCTGCCTTTTGGGATTCAGGAAATGGGGGATTGTCGGTTCTGGAACTCGTTTTCAATTCGGACCAGCACACTAGTCAGGTGGGAACGATGTGATCGCCAGGTCATTCTGTCAATTCGCTGGAATAGCCGGCATTTGAGTTCGTCGGCCTGGCATTTCGTAAAAGGATGATTAGGGACTTCCTACAACGCCTGTGCCAACCACGAGGGACGGAAAAACCCGACAGAGACCCACAAATCCGTAGTTCGCGGGCCGCTTCAGGTGAGACTTTTGGCCCAAATTCGCACGATTGACAACTTACTATCGTTTATTGGAAGTGACGAAAACGGAGAATCGCTCAGATTCTCAGATCGACAGTCCGTGAGAAACGGAGCTGCAACTCGATCTGCCCTCCGAGATCGGGCAGGGGAACGGCGAAGTAGCAAAGGGCAATTTCTTCTCTCAATCCCCTGCAATCAATAGCATCTTTCCGATCGCTCCGAAGCTCACAACCAGCCCATCAGATATCATGTGCTATTTACTTTCCTTCGCAATCCCCGAGTTCAGGACAGGAAAGATCCTCATCAACTCCGCTTTGTCCGTCTTCCGGCTGTAGTGGGGAAATTCAAATTCTTCCGCGTACTGAAACGACTGCCCCTGCTCACGCCCGTACCACTTGATCAGCCACTCGCGCATCTCGTCGCTGATCGCCAGGTCATCAAGATAGTGCTTCTTGAGAAATTCTCTCTTTCCCTCCCACCCTATTGGCACCTCGTTGAGAATTCCCTTTTGCCATGGAGCGAACTCATAGAATTGCGACGCGTGAGCATCGAATGACTTGAGTTTCAGTTCAAGGGTCGCATCGATCGGAATCACCAGATCTGGTTTGTGCGGAAAGGTCTTACTGTAATAGTCGCGAATGTGAATATACAACGGCCTCTTCTTCAGAGCGGGAACCTCAGGCATGAACAAAGGGGCAGACGCGAGTCCAGCCCCCTGCTGCACAGCGATGCCAGACGCCATTTCGTCCGGGTGTCCTCCTCCGAACATCGGCTTAATGCTCATCACAACGTCCGCGCGCCATTCCCGGATGGCACGCACGACCCGCTTCCTCAACTCAACTGAGTTCTCAACTTCGCCGTCGTGATAGGGAAAGATCTCGTATGACACGCCGAGAATCCTGCCTGCTTCGAGGGCTTCTGCATGGCGGCGTTTGGCAAGTTGCTCTTTTGTCATGCTCCAGTGACCCACATCGCCGTTCGTGATAGAAAGGAACTTGACCCGATGTCCGGCCTGAGACATCATGGCGGCGGTGCCTCCCGCGTACTCTTCGGCTTCATCAGGATGACCAACGATGATCAACACGCGGAGCGTATCGCCGCCGAACAGCAAGGACGGAGCAATGATGGCAATGAAGCCGGCGAACATCAACGGTCTCAGCAAGACCCGAAACTTGGATACGGTGGTGGGGTGCATGGTTGGACTCCGAAACTCGTGGATATTCGAACGTGCGACGTCAAACCGACAATCTGGACATCAAACGACAGAGGGACCTACCGGGAATTGCTTTGAAAAATAGTACAGGAGTATCGCCGGAAATGCAAGCGCCGGACAATCGGTGAACAACCCTTTGAGGCATATTCAACTTGTGAAGTAATCTCAGCGCAAACCGGTTTTGCCAGAATTGTGTCGTTGGTCAAACGCAGGGAAATCAGGCGCATTTTCCCCTGTCAGGTACACTACAACATCGCTGTCCAAGACCAGTTCAAACCGTGAGTTGGTGCCGGCTTTGTTTACAGCCGTCTCACACTTTTTTTGATGTGGTGGGCTGGTTCAGAACCACGGTGCTCATTGGACACCTGGCCCTGCCGCGTTCTACTTTTTAGGCGGCTTCAGCCGATACGTCCCTGCGTATTTCCTCTCCATCCTGGAAAACCAATTGACGTTGGTGACATTGACCTGTATATTTTTTCCTCCGCGCTACTCTATAACTCATGAAGGAATGCTGCAATGAGACTGTTCTTGTTTTCTCTCCTCATCATCCACGGCCTGATCCACCTCCTCGGATTTTCCAAAGCGTTTCAACTGGCAGACGTCAGCCAGCTCACACAGGACATTTCGAAGCCCGCAGGGGCATTCTGGCTCGTGACAGCCCTGTTGTTCATCGGTGCGTTTGCCTGCCTTCTTCTTCGCCTGGAATCGTGGTGGATTGTGTCAGCCGCTGCAATTGCCCTTTCGCAATTTCTGATCGTCCTGAGCTGGACTGATGCGAAATTCGGCACGATCATGAACGTCATCATCCTGGTGCCGGTAATCATTTCGTTCCTGAACAGCCTTCCTACCAGCTATCTGAATCGCTACAAAGCCGAGGTACTGACGAGGGTAGGCGTCCGGCACGAGACATCGCTGCTCACCGAAATGGACATGCGTCACGTGCCGGCACCTGTTCAGAAGTACTTGCGTTACGCCGGTGCGGTCGGCAAACCGAAGGTTTTCAATTTCAGGGCGGTGAACCATGGCTCCATGCGGAGGACCCTTGAGAGTTCCTGGACGGACGTCTCTGTGCGACAACACAACTTCTATGATGACCCCGCGCGGCTCTTCTACATCGAATCGACCTTGTTCGGAATTGCTTTTGACGGACTGCATGCCTATATCGGGAACAGCGCGACCATGCAGATCAAGGTCGCTTCCGCGATTCAGGTGGTGGATGCACGAGGCGAGAAGATGAACCAGGGAGAAACGGTGACGATGTTCAACGACATGTGCATCCTGGCGCCGGCCGCGCTCATCGACACGACCATTCAGTGGGAAGAGATCGATTCACTGACTGTGAAGGCGTTCTTCACGAACCAGGGGTATACAATTGCCGCCATGCTCTCATTCAACGAGGCGGGCGCGTTGGTCAATTTCATTTCGAACGACAGGTTTCTCTCGGGCGACGGGAAGACCTATCTCAGTTATCCCTGGTCGACTCCCGTGCGGAACTACAAAGATTTTGACGGCAGGAAGGTCGCATCGTACGGAGAAGCAATCTGGCATACACCCGGCGGGGAGTTTTCCTACGCGAAATTCGATCTTGTGGATATCGAATACAATTGCAGGGATTTGCGATGAGGGTGGGCGGATTCGTTCACGATCTTGGAGTCAGGAGCGGAGCTCGTGACGAGCGCGGGGAATCTTAGAGCCCAAAGGCTGGACGGCTTTGGTTCGCCAGCTACCTGACAACGTAATTCATTTCCCGGAGTTTTTGCGCCACTCTCTCGCGCTGATCTCCCTGGATCTCAATGTTTCCCTTCTTCATCGTACCTCCGGCGCCACAATGCTGTTTCAGGACCCTTGCTATCTCCTCCATCGTTGTCGGATTGTGCTGGAGCCCTTCCACGAGCGTTACGGCTTTTCCCTTCCTTCCCTTCGTGTCCAGCCTGACCCGAACGGTCTTGTTTCGTCCGTCGTGCTCGGGCTTTTTGACTTCGGCAGAGAACTGTTTCCGTTCAGCCTCCGTAAGGATCTGCCCGAGATCAGAAAGCGACGTGAGTGTCTTCCGGGTCTTCTGTGATTTCTCTTCCATAGAACGCCTTGATCTTCATCCTTGGTCTTTGAGTAAGAGCAACTACTTCTTCGCAGGAGGTGCTTCGACCGGGAGCTCACGGTCGGCCCAATCCTCAAAAGAACCATCGTACACGCTGACATCATATCCAATCATTCGCGCGGCTAAGTACACCAGGGTCGCTGACTGACCGACATGACAATAGGCGACGAGGCGGCTGCCGGGTTTGACTCCCGCCCTTCCAAAGACTGATCGCAGCGAATCCAGACTGATCATCCGGTTCGTCGAATCAGCGACGCTCGAGGCCGGAATGCTCACGGCATGCGGCAGGTGGCCGGGAGAAGTACCGGTTGAACCATCGTAGTATCGCCGGGCCCGCGCATCAATAATCGTGACGTTCGGATCAGTTAGATGAGCGCGCACCCATTCCGCGTCCCGCACGACGCCGGTGTGCGGTTTGGGGACGTAGGTCCCTGGCTTGAACTTCGGGATCTCTTTCGAGACAGGTCGCCCTTCTTTCTTCCATGCGTCAAGTCCTCCGTCCAAGAGCACGACACGATCTTCGAGTCCGAAATAGGCAAGGGTAAGAATCATCCTGCTGGCCATCGCCGTATTCTGCCCTTCAACATAGACGACGATCCTGGACTTCCGTGTAATGCCAAGATCTTTGAGTACCGCACGTGCCTCCTGAATGGAAGGAAGTTCGGTGCTTCGCTCCGGAGTGTTCTTTGCGAGCGCATAGAGCCAGAGGAACCGCGCGCCGGGGATGTGCCCCTGCTTGTAGCTGCTGTTTGTCCAGTGGGCATGAAGAATTACTATGTCTTTGTCGCCGAGATGTTGTGCCAACCACTCCGTGCGGACAAGCAGGCCGGGTTCTTCCGAGGGCCCCGTTGAAGCGCAATGTGCTGCAACAGCAAAGAACATGACAGAAAGAAAAACGAGTGGAATGATCTTCATGGGAGCCTCTCTGGTCAGGACTGCATTTCCAATATAACACACAAACCGAGAATAGGGTGCCCCTATTCGTTGTTTTGTGGAAGGACTCCATGCGCGCAGGAACAGAAAATGCCGATCAACATTGGTCGATCGGCATTTTCAGAACAACGCAGAGGACACTATCAAGGCACGAAAGAGGTGGACCCTGCCTTCCGGGGCGAGCGTCCTTTCTCACAATGGAAGAATAAACCGAGCTACCGTACGAAGCAGTACCAAATTGCGACGTGGAGAATTCCTGCCACTGCCCCTTTGATCGACGCCTGAACGTCAGAGAGCGAACCAACCTTGGTGCTGTCTGAATCGTAGATATCTGAACCTCGAATGGTGGCCATGATCCTGTCGTCCGTATCGAGCAGAGTGTCGCCGCGAATTGATCCGACTCTCTGGTTGTTGCCGTCGTAAATCGCCCTGCCCCTCGTCGTAGCTACAATGCGGTGATGCGAATCGTAAAGATCAGGACCGCGCATTTCAAATCTACTCATGCTTCTCCTCTCATACATCCATCGTCAACGGGTTGCTTCGTTATGGAAATACAGGCAACCGGTCAGGAGACCGGAGCTTCTCTATAACCGCCAGAACAGAGAAACCTGAGGCCTCCATTGCCATTGCGGCCAATCGATCGCCCGGTCTGCCTTCAGATCCCAGCTGCATTTCCTCGTGGGGTGTACTCCCCCTATGGAGTTTCGGTTGAAAATCGCTATTTCGCACGTCGAAGTATCTCCTTTGCGACAGAAGAGCCACCCTGTGTGTCGTGATCCCGCTTCATTTTTTTCGCGAACGACATCGCTTGTTCGGCATCGATAAACCAATCAGATGAGATGAGCGTTTTGAACCAGAGGCTCTTCTTCCATTGCCTGACGACCCATACAGTCGGATTTGAATTGCGGTGGATGAGCTCTATGAAACAGCCTGCTGCCCTTAATATTACAATGGATTCATTCATAATTGATCACACACCCAACTTCCTGAACCACATGATTTCAACCCATCGCTTCAGCGTCCACCACCCCGGTCTGGCGTGGGGACGAAGATGTGCAAGGAAAAGCCATGCCTGTTTCCCCCAATCGGCCGTGCTCAAACTAGCGGTGTAGAGATTTCTTTTGGGCTTCAAGGGCAATCCGCCTCTTTTCAATGAACCCGGTGTAAGGTCCGCGTCACCTGCGTTGAGACATAACGAAATGCCTTTGCAGTTGCGAGACGAGGACATAAAAGACTGGTGACTGGCCATGGACCAGTGGAAATGCAGCGTAGGTGCGGGACTCGAGGTAGGCTTACGACGTGCGCTGTTTGACGGGACGACCCCTGCGAGCCTAAGAAGCCTCGCCCTTCAGTCGATGGCGAGAACAGGGGGAAAATCCTCTGTTTACAGTTTAGACCCTTTCCGCTTCAATTGCAAGGCAGCCACGCTTTATGTTCGGATGTACATGTTCGATGTCTGAGCGAGGCTCTCTTTCGGAGTGTTTTGACCACTTCCAAGCTATCGACGGGCAATGATGAGCTATGCGACAAAGGCGACCGATACCGGGTCGGCTCTTTGATCTATCGCTCCTCATCTGGATCTCCTATCCTGTGAAACAGGCGGACGCGCCGGTCGACTCATCTTGATTTCCCAACGCCTTCCCCATACATTGATCTGCCGCTCCACTTCCTCAGTCTTCGAACAGGACATGCCATGAGACTTTTTTTCTCGCTTCTTCTTTCCTTATTCATAGCAGCACGCGTTCATGCCCAGGAAGTATTTGTCTCTCCCAAAGGGGATGACGGCAACCCAGGCAGCATTGAGAGGCCGTTCCAAACTCTCGAGCGCGGGCGGACTGCAGCCCGCACATATCACCAGTCAACGCCGGCAGCGACACGCCGGGCCTTCATCGTCTGGCTCCGCGACGGCACGTATTCCCTGGCAAGCACATTCGAACTCACCAGGGACGACGCCGGCTCGCCCGGCGCCCCCGTGACATACGCCGCATATGGTATCGAGCCGGTGCGCCTCTCCGGCGGCATCACCATCCCTTCTTCGTCCTTTCACCCTGCGTCTGATCCTGGTACACTTCGGCGTCTGCCGGTTGAATCGCGGCAGCATGTTCTCCAGGCAGACCTCCGCGCGTTGGGCATTCGCGACTTCGGCAAACATCGGCAATTCGGTCATGGACTCCCGGTGGTCCCGGCACCGATGGAGCTTTTCTGGAACGATTCCGTAATGCAGTTGGCGCGCTATCCCAACACAGGCGCAATTGATCTCGGCACCATCATCGACCCGGGCTCGATGCCCCGAGACGGAGACTACTCGAACCGCGGCGGGAAATTCCGCTACACTGACAAACGGCATGCGCGCTGGGCCGGTGTTTCCGATGTCTGGCTGCAGGGGTTCTTCAACCACGGGTTCTCCGATGACAAGATCCGCATTGCTTCCATCGATACGGTGCAGCAAGAAGTGACACTTAGTTCTCCTCACATGTACAGTCTTGCCAGCGGGCAAAACTTCAACCAGTACGTCGCTCTCAACGTGCTTGAAGAACTGGACCAACGGGGCGAATGGTATGTTGATACGGCTTCCGGGATGCTGTTCCTCTGGCCCCCGGGTGACATCGCTGCAACACGGGTGACAGTCTCGATCCTGGAACAGCCGTTGATCGCCCTCGACAACACTTCGTATTGTACTCTGCGGGACCTCGTCATCGAAAACGGGAGAGGGCTCGGGGTCTCTCTTGAGGGAGGAACCAACAACCGGATCGTGAATTGTGTCGTCCGCAATGTCGGGACTGTAGGCATCATGCTGGGGCAGGGTGCGCGGCAGACGTTCCCGCACATCACTGCCGACGACTATGAGGGTGTTCCGTCCTCACGCGAGGTCGGGAGTTTCCATTCGCACATGTACCGCAATACCGTTTGGGACCGGAATGCCGGCGAGCACCATGTCATCGAAGGATGCGAGGTGTACAATACCGGATCCGGAGGGATCATACTCGGCGGCGGGAGCAAGAAGAACCTTGTGCCCGGCGGGAACGTGGTGACGGATTGCCGCATTCACGATTTCAACCGCAGAAACAAGGCAGGAGCGGCCGGTGTGATCGTGGACGGCTGCGGTAATCTGGTAGCTCACAACGAGATATACAACGCCGACCTCCAGGCGATGCTGGTCCACGGCAACGATCATGTATTCGAATACAACCACATCCATCATGTCGCTCTCAACTCCAACGACGCATCAGCCTGGTACCTGGGCCGCGATCCCAGCGATCAGGGGAATGTCGTGCGATGGAATTTCTTCCATCATGTCGGCCGGCCGGACCGCAAGTGGATGATGGGGGTCTATTGCGACGATGCCACCTGCGACGTTCGCATCGAAGGAAATATCTTCTATAGGGTCGCCTCGTACGGTACCGTCTACAGCAACGGCGGGCACGACATTGTGGTGAAGAACAACATTTTCATAGAAGGATACGGGCCGGCATACCAGCTCAAATCCATGTGGTACGATTTCGGCATCAGCTCAATCCCCTACTTCTTCGGAGAGAAGGGAATATACACGCGTCGACTTACCAAGGACGTGGATATACGTAAGCCTCCCTACAGCGAGCGGTATCCGCTGTTGAAGGACTGGCTCGACCTCCTTCCCGACGGGCGCACATACGTGGGAATGCGTCCGCGGCGCAACGTGTTTGGCAACAACGTGCTCGTGAAGCACGAAGAGACATTCCGCCTGGTCGGACAATACGCGCAGACCGAGTTTGGCGAGAACTACATCACCGACAAGGACCCGGGATTTGTCGATGCGGCGCAGCTGGACTTCCGGCTGAAAGACAACTCCGTGGTATACAAAGAGCTGCCAGGATTTAAGCGCATTCCGTTCGAGCAAATCGGGCCGCGCAAGCCTGGGGATCGCAAATAGAGTCAGCGACCCTTAGAGGAGGGAGCGGAGATTTATCGGCTTTGTTGAGATATCTTCTCCCCATTGAGTATCGTAACGAAAGCGCGGTAGCTTGGCTCTCTGCTGAATTCTCCGTATCTTGTAAACAGATGACCACTTCTTCGTTACACAGAGCTCTTACTCCAACGTAGTGTTTCCTCCGGCTTTCGGGCACGATGTGTGCCCGCATTGTATCGATCCATTGAACATTCTGTTCCATATCCCAAACCGACATTGATGAATCAGAGCGAACTTAACCGACGACGAACTTTCGGTATTATCAGTCACCCGGACGCTGGCAAAACCACGCTCACGGAAAAACTATTGTTGTTTGGCGGCGCGATCCACACGGCAGGCGCTGTGAAGAGCAACAAGATCAGGAAGACGGCCACCTCCGACTTCATGGAAATCGAGAAGCAGCGGGGCATCTCTGTAGCGACCTCGGTGATGGGCTTCGAATACGGAGGGTACAAGGTCAATATTCTGGATACGCCGGGTCACAAGGACTTCGCCGAAGACACCTACAGGACCCTCACGGCCGTGGACAGCGTGATCCTCGTGATCGATTGCGCGAAGGGAGTCGAAGAACAGACGCGCAAGCTCATGGACGTCTGCCGGATGCGGAGCACACCGGTGATCGTGTTTATCAACAAGATGGACAGGGAAGGCCGGGACCCGTTCTCGCTTCTTGACGAACTCGAGCGTGAACTCGGCATCCACACGCGGCCGCTCACGTGGCCCATCGGCATGGGGTCGCGCTTTCAGGGGGTATACAACCTGCATGAAAACACACTGGAACTCTTCTCTCCCAACGAGACAGGCATTTCGGATTCATTAGTCGCCGTGAACGATCTTGCGAGTCCGCTCCTGGACGAGCATCTTGGTGAGACCTCTGCCGCCCGGCTCCGCGAGGACATTACGCTGATCGAAGGCGCCTACGAACCGTTCGACGAAGGGCATTACCGCTCGGCGTACCTTGCGCCGGTGTTCTTCGGAAGCGCTCTCAATAATTTCGGGGTCAAGGAGTTGCTTGATACGTTCGTTGCGCTTGCTCCTCCTCCGCAGCCAAGGCAGACAACCACAAGAGAAGTACAACCGGCGGAGAACACATTCAGCGGATTTGTATTCAAAATCCACGCGAATCTCGATCCCAATCACCGTAATCGCATGGCATTTTGCCGGGTGTGCTCGGGTACGTTCAAGCGGAACAGCTATTACTATCACACGCGCCTCAACAAAGAACTTCGGTTCACCAACCCCACAAGTTTCATGGCGAACGAGAAGAGTGTCATCGAGGAGGCGTGGCCGGGAGACGTGGTGGGACTCTACGATACCGGCACGTTCAAGATAGGCGATACGCTGACAGAGGGGGAACAGTTCAGTTTCAGAGGAATCCCGAGATTTTCTCCGGAAATATTCAGGCAACTTATCAACAGGAATCCGTTCAAAGCCAAGCAAATCGACAAGGGTATCCGGCAGCTCACCGATGAAGGTGTTGCCCAGCTTTTCATCCAGCAGCACGGCCATACAAAAATCGTCGGCGCCGTCGGCGAAATGCAATTTGAGGTGATCAAGTTCAGATTGCTCCACGAGTACGGAGCGGATTGCGATTTGCGTCCAATGAACATCTACAAAGCTTTCTGGTTCACGTCTGCAAACCGCGAGCAATTGCGCCGATTCCTCTCACTCCAGGACCACCACATCGCATATGACAAAGATGATCATCCCGTTTACCTCGCCGAGGGAACCTGGTCGATCAAGTCCGCAAGGGAAATGTTCCCCGAGATTGAGTTTCATCTTACATCGGAGTTCAAGACCGATACAGACGTGGTTCAGAGCATCAGTCAGTGGGGAAAGAGCTAGGTGCAGGCCTGAGCAATCTCCGCGCCTCTGCGTTGAGATGTAGAATATTTCCCAATGGTGATCGCGCGAGATCTTCTCAGCAAGAACTCTCCCATCCCACATTCCGCAAGTGACCATGGCATTTTCGAGAACCCGTTTAAGCACATGACACGCCCGCCGAATGATCAACCGGTGAAAAGCAGAGGCATCGCACGTGTCAGATGGTATCGCACACCGCTTGACACTCAAACCCTCGCGAGCCTGAACACCAAAAGCAATTTTAAAGGTCTTCTTCAAACGCTGAGATATCTGGGACTCCTGACGTTGACGGGGAGCGCGGCGTTGTATGCCGCGTCAGCCTGGCCATGGTGGACCGTCGTGCTGTTGTTTTTTCTCCATGGTACCGTGGCTTCATTCGCCATCAACGCCGTACATGAATTGGTGCACGGGTGCGTTTTCGAAACACAGTGGCTCAACGGTCTGTTTGTGCGGATCTTCTCGTTGATCAGCTGGGTCAACTTTGAGCAATTCTACAGCAGCCACATGCGGCATCATCAGTTTACACTGCATCCGCCGGACGATCTTGAGGTCGTTCTTCCGATCCGGTTGACGGTAAAACATTTTTTCCAGACCGGATTCGTCAATGTCAAGGGCAGCTTCGAGACGCTGAAAACCACTCTGCGCCACTCCCGCGGCAGGTTCGTGGGGCAATGGGAAACAGCTCTTTTCCCCGCCGACCAGCCCGACAGAGGCCGCCCCGTCATTCGTTGGGCGCGCATACATCTTGCCGTGCACGGCATCGTCCTGGTGATTTCGTTCTACTACGGCTGGTGGCTGCTGCCGGTCCTGACAACTCTTGCCCCGTTCTACGGCAGCTGGCTCTTCTTCCTGTGCAACAACACTCAACACATCGGCTTGCAGGACAACGTGCCCGACTTCCGGCTCTGCTGCCGTACGTTTACCTTGAACCCTGTGGTGCAGTTTCTCTACTGGCACATGAACTACCACATCGAGCATCATATGTATGCAGCTGTGCCGTGTTACAACCTGGCGAAGCTGCGCCGGACAATCCTGCACGACATGCCCCCCGCTCCGCGCGGGATCGTCGCCACGTGGAGAGAAATCGCCGCTATTCAGCGGAAGCAGGTTGAAGACCCCGGCTATCAGCACGTTGCACCTTTGCCAGGATAGCGAGGGCTCACGTTGTGAAGCGAACTTTGTGCGGCAATTCGTGAGCTCTGTCGGTCCCGGATCAGTTGTGAATTTCATGACGCACACTTCTATCGCACTAGTCGAGGAGAACGAATGAAGACAACAAGACGCTGCCTGGTAGCGTATGTTCAGAGTCTGCTTGTGCTCGCTCTGCTTGTGTTGCAATCCACGGTATTTGCGCAAGACAAGGGCTTGCCATATTCGATACGTATCGAGACGGAGGAAGGAACGATCATTGCAGAACTGTATCCGGACAAGGCCCCTGCAACGGCGGCCAATTTTCTCCGCTATGTGGACAGCGGCTCCTTCAACGGCGGATGTTTCATGAGAACAGTTCGCCCCGACAACGAGCAGAACCCTGTGAAGATCCAGGTGATCCAGGCCGTTGTTCATCCATGGAAAGAGAACAGCAGTTTCCCCCCGATCGCGCTCGAGCGGACAAGCATAACAGGACTCCGGCACACCGACGGCGTAATTTCGATGGCGAGATCGGAACCAAACTCGGCCACATCTTCCTTCTTTATCTGCATCGGCGATCAACCCGAACTTGATATTGGAGGGAAAAGAAACCCGGATGGCCAGGGGTTTGCGGCCTTTGGCCGCGTGACACAGGGGATGGACATCGTTCGCCGGATTCAGATGTCGCCGGCGGAAGGGCAGGCGTTGGTGCCGCTTGTGCGGATTTCTTCCATTGTTCGGCTCGCAGGCGAGAAATCAAATCCGCCACGGTAGGTCAGAGAGTAAAGGTATGACCGGGAGTGACGATATCTAACCCCTTCAGGGTTAGAAGAGCACCTTGATGATCTGGGTCGGGGCGGTGCCCCGACCTCCGATATCTGACCCCTTCGGGGTCGGCTACCTCACTGTTTGAGATAGAGACATAGGAGAAAGAGGAACCAAGATTGGCCTGCCTCGTGCCTTGTATCGGTTCAAACCATCCCCGAAGGGGATAGATATTCTAACCGAGGGCGTCGCCCTCGGTTCTCACTCATCGAGTACTACCACAACCCTGAAGGGGTTGAATATTTGAGGAGCATATGCCACAATCACTCGCCAAGGTATTGGTCCACATTGTCTTCTCAACAAAGAATCGATACCCATTCCTGGCAGACAAGAAAATTCGCGACGAATTGCATGCCTATCTCGGCGGTACGTGCAATGAACTGGAATGCCCAGTCTTAACCGTCGGCGGAGCCGTCGACCATGTGCACATTCTTTGTTCTCTTTCGCGCAATCACTCGATAGCATCGTTCGTCGGCGATATCAAACGTGGATCTTCCAAATGGATAAAGACAAAAGGAAGAATGCTTGCGAAATTTGCGTGGCAGAACGGATATGGTATGTTTTCGGTTGGGGAGTCAGAGATGGAACGAGTGAAACAGTACATCGTTGGGCAGGAGGGTCACCACAGGAAAAAGACGTTTCAGGATGAGTATCGGTCATTCCTGAAGGAATATGGAGTGAACTTCGACGAGAGGTATGTATGGGACTGATGATACTTAGACTCTCCAGAGTCCGTAGAGCACCTTTAGGATCTGGGTCGGAGCGGTGCCCCGACCTCCGATATCTGACCCCTCGCAAGAAAATCGTCTCACGATACAAGCGCATGGTCCTGACTTTCTTCGCGCCTTCGAGTGAGTACTTGCAGAACGCATTGTTAGTACCGATACTGCAGCACCGCTCTAACCGTGTTTTGTGAGTAGACTGTTGAGCCGAGTCTTTCGTACTCGACCACTATCTGCGAAAACATCGACGGCCTGAGTGTAATTCGGCCGCGGACGTTGCTGGAGAAGACCCCCGCCTGCAGTGTATGCAAATACGCGGCCTCGACCGTCAACCCCGCAAACAGGTCCTGCACAACATTCACACCCGTTGATGTTGTGGAGAGAAGCGATGGAGTCCAGTACGGAATTGAAGTACGATAGATTACCCTGGTATCCTGATAGGCGTAGTTCGCGAGAAGCGTGATCGACGGTGCGCCCAAACGTACTTTATATGTCATGAAGCTGGCGACTGTCGTCTTGGTGTTGTCGTCAGAATACGAATTCACCTCCGCCGCCCCCGAGATGCTCAACCTGTCCGTGGTCTGGTAGAACAACTCACCTGCAACTCTGCTCACGTAGATTCTTGTCCTGATTGCCTGAACGCCTTCAGTCGTCTCGAACCGCTGGAGCTTCAACGCGGTGGTGACCCGCGGCGTCAGCACGTTATCGACCTGGAGCGACAACGATACCGGGGTCCAGTTGGACTCATAGGACGTGGCGATCACAGATCCAGAAAGCGACATCCCTTGCATCAAGAGATACTGCCCGGTCATTCCCAGGCCGTAACCGACTTCTGTGAGCGCGAGTCTTCTGTCAAGGACGCTCTGCCGAAGCGCATGGAGGCCCAGGTTCCATTTCTTTCCCTGAATCATTCCCGCGGCGAGAGGCACTTGTTCACGCACGAGATCATTCGAATCCTCGGTCCGCTCATACGATGATTTCAGGAGAAGGCCATGGTCACGACGAATCTCCTCGATCCCTATCCTGGCTTCCCGATTGGATGGATCGATCATGAGGATTTCGCCATAGCGCGAACTGGCGGCGTACCACTCCCCTTCGCCCCGCTCAATATCGGCCAGCAATGTGAGCGCTTCCCTGTTCCTTGGATCCCGCCGCAACACCTCAACGAACTCGGCTTTTCCGCCCCCGGGGTTCTTCGTCCACACACAAAGACGACCCAGCATCACGCGGGATGGAATACTGTCTGGTTCGGCCTGCACTATTCTTTGAAAGATCGGGACCGCCTCCTGCTGGCGTTCCTTCCAGAGATAGAGTTCTCCGAGGCGCTTCAGCGAGGCAACATCGTTTGGTTCGTCATGGATGATCCGTTCATACTGAGGAATCGCCTTGTCGAGCGAGCTGTTCTCCAGGTACATTCGCGCAAGGGATCTTCGAGCTTCACGATCTGTTTTGTTCGAGGCCACGATCGATTCGTATTGTTCGATCGCTTTGCCGCCCGCGTTATTCCATAGATACAATTGAGCCAGACGTTTCCTAAGAGCGGAGCTTCTCTGCTCGTACGGCAGGAGCCCTTCGTAGATACGAATGGCGTCGGCCTGGCGGTTCGCTTCGAGGTACTTTTCCCCGAGAAGCCTCATCGTCGCCGTGTCGGATTTTTCGATCAGCAGAATCTGCTCATACTGGCGGATACCCTCGTCGTTCATGGAATTCCAAAAACAAAGGTCTGCCAGCGTCTTGCGGAGAGTGGTGTTTCCAGGCTCACGCTTCACCAGTCTTTCGTACAATGGTATTGCGTCTTTCTGCCGATTTGCCCAGACATAATTCTGCGCCAGCGCTTTCAGTGTCGCCATGTCTTTGGAATCAGCTCGCAGGAGTTTTTCATACAATGGAATAGCTTCTCTCTGCCTGTTTGCCCCCACGTATCGCTGAGCAAGGTTCTTCAACGCCGCGCGGTCGTTTGGCGCAAGCCGGACGATGTTCTCGCCCGACTTGATGGCTTTGTCTGACAGATTATTCCAATCATACAATTGTCGGAGCCTTTTCCACAACTCAACATCATTGGAATTGTCACGCAGCGAAGTCTCCAGCACGGCGATCGCATCCTGCTGTTTGCCCGCACCGATCAGGTCGTCCACCTGTTGAATCATCGTTTTCGGTGCTGCGGGTGCAATGGTCTTTCCTGCGACGGATAGGGACGGAGGTAAGATATCATTGCGCCCCGATCGATCAATGCTGTAGAGGTTCCCCTGCTCCGGTCCCTTCAGGGTCACCGAGCCGACCGAATCTCTCAGCGTGAGCGTCATCGTCGGCCTTGTCGACTTCAGGATGTAGTAATCTGTGAAGGCAAGATTTTCAGCGTGCAGTATTTCTCCTCCTTCAACGTGCTCAATTGGATTGTTATCCGGGAGGTAGAACATGAAGTGAGCGGGGGTCAGGCTGCTGGTGAAGCGAACGATCTTGCCTTCCGATGCCACGGAAGCGGATGCGGATGCGTACTCCATCACCGCGTCACGGGCCTCCGTCAGCGTAAAGCTGCGCAGCCATGGATAGTAATCCCGGACGAATTTCAACCACTCCTGAAACCGATAGTAGAGCCCGTTTTTCTTCGGCTCATTATACCAACCCGCGACATCCGTATTGTGATCTTCACGGACGCTTTCCTGGTACCGGCCCGATGTGGGAATCACGTCGTCAGGGTGAATAAAGTGATTCCAGACACCGACGGAATGAATCATCGAGATTGTCATCATCTTGTTGAAATCATCCATCTCGTAACCGCTCGTCGTCCGCGGGACGTCGATCACATGTTCGTTCCAGGGATCGGGGCCAAATTCCCGCGCCTGGCCAAGATCGAAATTTCCCATGAACTGGCCGCCGACAACCCGGATACCCGGAAAGACATCGACAAGTGCGCGCAACCCGACAGAATCAATGATGTTCATCGGCGGAATGTAACCAAGCGGTTCCGGACCCAGGTTGTCCATCTCCCACCGCCTCCTGGCCGCCTGAAGCGCCAGCGTCATGTTCTCTTTTGAACCCCACCTCGACAGGGTCAATGGCTGATGGTTATAGCCATGAAAGGCCAGCTCTATTGTCCGCGAGGCCTGACGCGCGACCCAGACGGAGGAATTCATCGGCTTGCCGGCGAGAGTAATCTGGCTCCGTGACCACTCGTTGAAAGCGTACGGCGGCTTCGTCATTTCACTGTAGTTGAAGATAAGCCCGGCGGTGTAGCGGAGACCAAATTGCCTCCCCAGCTTCACCAAGTCGGGGAACCAGCGGAAGGAATAAAACTCCGACGCCGTCTCGTTAAACTCGGATTTGATCGGCTCAATTTTTTCGTTCGGCGAGGGGAGGGGGAAATCGTCGAGTGAGACATTGGACACATTCAACAACAGCGCCGACGTCCAGGGCTGAACGCACCCGATCGAAGCGAGGATGTATCCTCTGTAGATTCGCGTCGTGAGCAGCGACGTGTCCCAGAAGAGCACTTTGCCCCGGCCATAACGCCGGAACCAGGCCGCAGGATGATCGCCGATGTAGGTCCTGGCAAACACGCTGACCGTGCTGTCCAGCTGGACATCGAAACGCGAAATATCGGTGAGCAGCCGGTCATTGATCGAGATATTGTTGATACCGGGGAGGAGTTCTTTCGTAAACACAAGTCCGCGGCTTCTTTCACCGATGACTGTGGGGGCTGTGCTGTAGGCGATGCCGAACAGGTCTTCAAGATTCGGGTTCCATCCGCGGAACAACACCACCACTGCTCCTCCGTCACGAACGTAGCGGGTCAGGTTCGCACACGCTTGTTCATTCAGCTTCCACACGGTCTCCGTTGTGATAAGGACCGACGTGTATTCATCAAGTGACGGGAGGTCGCTCGATCGGGCCAGGTTGTAGGAATGGAAAGGAAGGCGTGCGTACCGAAGCGAGATCAGCGTTTGAGCGAAACAGTACATGCCGTACTCTTCCGTCGTGTCGTACAACACCAGGGCTGAGGTCTTAAGCGGACGATTGACACCTGAATTGGAAAGAGATTGTGCCGCGCCGGGGTTCCAGGAAACGAAAGCGGATTGTAACGAGAAGAGAATGAACCAGATGCCGATTGATCGATGTACGCGCATGGCGCAAGGCCGCCTTCTGATCACGACTCAAAGCTTTTTATTGCTTCATCGATTGTCGCATGAAAAGAAAGGTGTTTGTCCGTCCGCGTCAATTCGAAAATCTTCCGCACCTGCTCGCTTGATTGGGCGAATTTTATCGCCGCGTGAAGGGAGACGGCCAATTTGTGTGCATTGACCATGACGCCGAGGCAGGAGCTGTCGACAAAGAGAACGTTCTTCATATCGACGACGATCTTCTTGTTCCCCTGTTCAATGGTATCCTTCAGCAAGGCTTTCAGCCGAGGAGCAAGCGCAACGTCAAGTTCTCCATGGAGAACGACGATCGCGACGTCTCCTTGTTGGTGTGCGGTGAATTCCATGATGTTCCTCGATTGTTCAATTCAAAGCTGCCGATGGCACTTCGGATGCGTCCCGGTGTGTGCTCAGCGCTTCTGCAGAATCTGTTTCAATGCACCAATAACCCTGGGGTCGAACTGCGTTCCGCTGCGGGTATCAAATTCTTCGTCCATCGCTTCAGGCGTTCGAAGTTTTTCCTGAAGATCCCCTGACTGAATTTCTTCATAATATTCCGCAACAGCAAGGATTCTTCCGAGCAGTGGAATCGCCTCCCCTTTCAATCCTTCCGGATATCCCCAGCCGTCATACCATTCGTGGTGCGTCCGGATGGCCTCGGTGACATCGGAAGAGATCGGCAGGACCTCCACCAGGCTTGCTCCGATGGTGGGATGATTGAAATCGGCACGGAAGCCCGTCTTGATCTCAACGACACCGCACATGCCTACATCGTGTATGCGTGCCGCCAGCTCGAGATGGCCGAGGTCCTCTGTTTTCAGGCCAAGCGCCTTCCCGATTTCCAATGCCGTTGCAGCAACCTTGTGCGAGTGGCCCGCTCCGTAGGGTGATCGCACATCGTAGGATTCGCTCAACGCCTTCAGGGTACCAAGATAACTCTGGGTAAAATCCTCAAACAACTTGGAATTCTGTATGACGAGTTTGATCTGGTCACAGAAGCTTCTGAGTATCGTCAGACTCTGCTCTTCGAACGTTTTGCTCGATGCGAAGTTGATGAGTGCAAAAACACCGTGAAGCTGTTTGTTTTCGACGAGAGGTACGGCAAGAATCGATCGAATGCCGAACTTCGCGATGAACTCGAAATCCTGCAGTATCAGAACGTCGTCCGCATCCAGCGACCATTCAAAAAGGCCTCCCTCCGAAGAAAGATTGATTTGCGAGAGGAACGCATCGGGAAGGTTTTTCGATGCCCGGACCGTCAGCATATCGTTCCCTGCTATGGCAACGAACCCGGCCTCCGTCTTGCTTGCGGTCAGGGCAAGATCCAGGAGCAACGAGACAAACCGATCCACCTCAAGCGCTGATCCGAGCACCCTCTGCGTGACACGAGCGCGTGTGGCCGCGATCCGAAGATCCTCCTGAAGCCTCGTGATTGAGCGAATCTTCTGGACGCTCGCACCCATCGCGAGCGAGTAGTCTTTGAGCAGGGCGGCGGCCGTTTTGTCAAACGGACGGGCCAATGCCGGCCCCGCAAATATGCTCCCGACATACTTTCCGTCATGGCCGATGAGCGGAAGATTGAGAAATGAACCGGCCCAAACTTCGACAAACCGAAGTGTCTTGAAATCGGGGTCGAACCGCAACTGCGCTTCCGGGCTCTGGAGCAGCTCGATCAGGTCAGGGTCCTTTCCCAGGGCTTTCGCAGACTCCGGACGATCGAGCCGAAGGTCCATATGTTCAAGGCCAAGAACATCACCGCCTGATGATACGACGTAGACATAGTAGGCCGGACTTATGAGTATGCCGTCGAGCACATTGAGCAAAAATTTGTATGACGCCTCGGCGGACTGGCTCTCTAATGGCAACAACGCCACTCTGCGCCAGAAATCGCTCTCAGGACGTGCCGGCTTTACTTGCGGTTTTTTTGAAAACATGTTGTCGAACATAGTGGTCCGAATCGAAGCAACTACTTTTCCCCGGTGAGCTCCCGTACTGTTTTGGTCAGCTCTTGTGGATTGAATGGTTTCTTCATCACGCAATTGACCCCCGACGCAAGCAGCTCGTCGACGTCGCTCAGGTGGTCACGGGCGGTGAGGACGATAATGGCGATCTCATCGAACTCCTTGCGGCTCCGGATATCGCGCGCCAGTTCGAACCCGTCCTTGAAGGCCATCATAAGGTCCGTGACAACGACGTTTGGCCTCAGGCTTTCGACTTTCGCCAGTCCTTCGACACCGTCTTCCGCAATGGAAACATCATATCCGGCTTTTTCCAGATGATACATCAGCAGTCTTCGTATGGTGCTGTCATCATCGACAATGAGTATTGATTTCCCGGCCATGGCTTCTGGAACTCCCTTATCGAGATTTGAAAATGAGTATCGTCACATCATCACGCTGGCGGGCGCCGTTCCGAAACCGGTCAACCGATTCAAGGATTGCCTTCATCAGTTCTTCTGATGACGACCTCGCGTTGGTTTTGATGACGTCCCGCAACCGGTCGTCACCATAGAGAAGCCCGTCGTCACTCTTTGATTCTACAATTCCATCCGTGAACAGCACGAGGATATCGTCCGTTTGAAGGTGCGTGAGTTTTTCTTCGTACGTCTCATCACTGAAAAGGCCGAGGACAACTCCCCCCTCTGCCAATTCGAGAAACTCCTGTGTCGCCGCCTTCCACAGAAGCGCCGGGGGATGTCCGGCGTTTGAATACCTGAGAGAATTATCCTCCTCGGAATACAATCCAACGAATACCGTCGCGAAGACATCGTTTCCGCGCGTGTCCTCATTGAGCAGGTTGTTCGAGTTCTTGAGGATGTCGGCCGCGCTGACTCCGGGTTTGGCCTCTGACCTGAGAATGCTTCGCAACGATGCCATGATGAATGCCGCACCCAGGCCATGCCCCGCAACATCAGCTACGATAAGCGCCCACTGTTGAGAATCCAGCTTGATGAATCCGAAGAGGTCTCCGCCGACCTGGGCTGAGGGGAGGCAGAGTGCTGCGACATCGAGCCTCGCGAATTCCGGAACACGATCCGGCAGGAGGCTCTGCTGAATTTGCTGGGCAAATTCAATTTCGTGCCGAAGCCCTTCTGCCTCGCGCGCTTCCGCCACCAGACGGGCCGTGTTCACAGCAACACCGAGATAGCCGGCCAACGCGGTCAGCGAAATCCGGTCGCCGGACGTGAACATCTCTCCGCCGGTTTTGGCAAGGAGGACGATGGCGCCGATTGCCCTGTTATCGACATCGATAGGCACACCGAGGACAGATTGGTTGTTCTGCTCCGTTCGCTCGAGGATCAGATGTTTTCTGCTCGAGACGATATCTCTCGCATAGGAAAGGCAATCATCCTCACTGAAAGCCAATGTCGATTTCGGGTCGGTTTCCCTGGCCTGAATCGCCAGGCCGGTTCCGTCCATCAGCACCACCGTGCCGAAACCGACGTTGAGCGAATGAACTGCCTTTGCCAGGATTATTCTGCAAATCTCATTCTTGTCAAACACTGTGCTTACATCTTCGATCACATCATACAAAACGTGGAGTTCCTGGTACCGTTCCAGCAGTTCTTCCGAAAGCGTCTGGATCTCCGCTTCGCTCTTGACGAAGTATCCGATCCCGTCCGCCGCGAGATCAACAACGGCTTCCACCATCACCGTGTCCGGGCATCCAGCTGCTTTCTCTGCAAAGAGCCTCAACGAAACCTCCTTGTTGCCGGAGCCGGTTTTCAACAGCCTTCCACCGGATGCCGCAGATCGTGCAAGACT
The DNA here is from genome assembly GCA_026390595.1 of Ignavibacteriales bacterium. Classification (NCBI taxonomy): domain Bacteria; kingdom Pseudomonadati; phylum Ignavibacteriota; class Ignavibacteria; order Ignavibacteriales; species Ignavibacteriales bacterium. The sequence continues at coordinate 64,078 of JAPLFQ010000024.1, read as the reverse complement.
CTCAGGATGGAAATTCTCCGTGCTCACAACAGGCTGCAGCAGCGCATCCGTCAGACAGAAGGCGACGCTGTTGTGTTTGCTCACGCTGCTCAAGAACGCCGTGAGCTGCTTTTTCAGAAGCGAGCTAACCATCATAGGGATTCACGTCGGATTTCGTCGGCACGCTATCCTCTCAGCGCGTTGACGGTCATGTCTTCAAGCTTGTAGACGATTACTTCCTCGTCGCTGTAGAAGACCTTAAGATCATAATGGTTTTTCTGATATGTATCCAGCCAGTGCTTGATGTTTGCAGCTGAACCAATGTTCACAGTGGCCAACTCAGTGGCAATATTCGATTTCTCGTGTGTTCGTTCGACAAAGATAAAGAGCAACGGCGTCGGGACTGCCCCCTTCGTCCCATGCTTGTAAGTTTCCGGATCGAAGCTGCTGTAGAAATATCCGTAATCGAGAAATCGGCCGCGGTTCATCCCGCTTAGAGCGGTTCCCCGGTGTGAAACCACCGTCCACTGATACGGCATGTATTTCTGTTCGATGAGATAGAGGCTTTTCGCGAAACCATCGGGTTCTGCAGTGTATTCAAATGTCACCCGCTGCGCCGGCGAGTAGAGCCATAGACAACAGAGTGCGGCTCCGAGTACCAGCAGCCGCCAGGAGTCTCTCATCCACCCACGGGCCCGAAGATGCCCCAGCGCTTCGTTCCCAAACCTGATGCCCCATCCCACGGTGATCCCGAAGGTTATTGCCGTCACGACCGACAGAAGGAAACAGATTTGACTGAATGGGACAGCAGCAGCCCATTCTTCAGGAAGGTATTGGGCGAGAAGCAGAAGCGCAATGCCGAGAGCCCCCCACGAAAACAATTGGAGATGGAGCGACTTCTCCGAGAAACGGCATACGCTGAGAAGCATCGTGACACCGAAGAGCACTGCACTCATCAACACGAAGAGATGCGGCAAACCCTCGTACAATGAAAAGTACCTGTTGACATGCTGGTCATACATGAGCACTTGCACCGTGTTCTTGAATCCCTCATATCCCTGCAGTGCTCTCACGAAGAGTGCGCCCCCGATCAACAGCGCGACCGCGACGCCGATCATCGCCAACAGCCGTGTGCCGCGCAGCCACGGTAGCCGGTATGCGAAAAACAATGCGCCGATAAGAATGATGAATACCCCGACCAGAGCGAAGGTCCCGACAAACAGGCTGATAGTCAGCGCACAGAACAGGCCGGCGATTGCAGCGGCAAGCGTACGGAGCTGCGGCTCGACGCAATACTCTGCAAAGAGTGACAACGACGGCAGCAGAAATGCGCTCGCAAGCACGAGACTATCCGCTTCCACCTGATGGCGCAAATCCATCGGCAGGAAATTGCTGGACAAACCAAAAAGAGCCGCCCCGATGATTGAGCCCTGCAAAGACGACGTGGCACGGTACACCACATACGCAATTGAACCGGCCAGCATCATGGACGATACCGCCCCGAGGAAATGAAGAACGATCGCTATATTCACCTGCGACAAGAAGCTTAATGTCTGTGCGAGCATGGCGAGCCCCAACGGCACGCGATATCCACCGCCGTACATCTGGTTAATCTGAAGACGTTTGACCTGTTCGAGGGTCTCATAGTATTCGATGGAGAATGGGGCGGCGTGACTCCACACCGGCACCAATCGAATAAGCCCCGTCGCAGCGATGACGGCTGCGAGGACAACCACAGAAAGTACGTGGAAAGCATCGATGCGTTCCCCCACAGACTTGAACCAGCGTCTTCCCCACTCCTTACAATACGTCCATGATACAACGTCCAGCATTCGAAGGAGATTCGAGAAAAGGCTCTCAAAACCGTGCACCGATCGGCGGGAAACCGAATACCACACACGCACTACCAACATTCCCAGGCAGACCGTGGCAAGGGCAACACCGTCGTACATCGTCGCAAGCACGAGCAGGTGAGCAGTCACGACAACGAGGGTGCCCGCGATGAGAAAACCCGCGGCTCGTCGACGCCATGGTTGATCAGCAAAAATCGACGGCAGCAGGAGCCGAGGCACGAGGCCAAAGAGCACAGCACACCCTATGAGGATCCTGATGACCCCGCTGACGAGCAAATTATGGTATTCGGTCAACACCTGATGCTTGCCCGAAGAAGTGATCCGGCGTTTTGTAGAATCATTGGGTTGTCTTTCCAAGTATCTCCATGACACAACACTAGTACGCCGCGTAGTAGTAATAGTCAAGGTTGCGGAAAAATTCCTGCGCGTAACGCGTGGAAAGCACCGCAAACGTGGCGCCTCCGGCGACCAATCCCAGGACTCCATATTCATAATGAATGCATCTGCTTGCTATCAGGGCAACCAGCAGATTGACCGCGGTCGCGGGGATAATCGACCGCAGAACAAACTCCGGCCGCGACAACGTGAAGAAGAATAAACCATTATAGAGTCCGATGGCGATAAGAAGGTATCCGACGGAAGCAGCGTAGAAAACGAGATACGTCGTCGGGCTGCTGAAGAATTCGCGGACCTCCTTGATTTCGCTGAATTGCCGGAAATACATCACACCAAAATAGGTCACGAGAATATCAATGACGGCAACCACGGCGACGAGGAAGAGAAATTTTCTATAGAATCGTCTGAAGAACCCGATATAGTCCTCTACCCGGACGCACTTCACCGCCTTTTGAGCCGGGATCTGAAAATGAGAAAACTCGTGAATGATATACTCCAGCAACGCGAGCGTGAAGACAAGCGAAATCAAGGCCCAGTCCAGCCCCAATTCATACGAGGTGCGGAACCAGAACATATACGGCGGTGGCTCTGGACTCGGAGCCGACCAGCTGACAAACCGATCTATGAAAATATTGAGGAAATAAAATACCCCGTACACGAAATAGGGGGCAATGAGATAGGCACGGACGGAGGGTTTGGGAAGCCTGCCCGATTTCAACTCCGGAATCGTGCTTTCCGCTGTTCGCCGAAAGACAATCATCGTGTAGAGCATGATCAGGATGAGCGCGAAACCCATGCCGCTCCAATGGGCGAGGTAAATGCCGAGCGAGGTGTACTCCATGATACAATAGACCGGTACGACCCCCGCCAACGTGACGGCAAGAACGGACATCGGGCGGCTCAGAACGACCGCCACAGATGAATACAACCAGATTTCGGAGAGAAGCACGTAGTACATCAGGCTGACGAGCGTGAGCCTGGTGTCGTACAGAGGGATCACCAGATTGGCGAGGAATATCGCGATTGCGACACCAAGGACGGTGAACGTTCCTTGTGCGACAAGCTTCCAGCAGATCTTCTCAGCAAGAAAATAGTTTTCGCTTCCTACGAGACGTATTCCTTCCCGGCCGATGCTCTGGATGAACCCGCCTGTGACGATGAAACTGAGGAGGGTTCCGAGCGCCACAATCGTGGCCTGAGCCTCCGTAAAATCAACCCACGCCCACAGAGAATACCTGAGAACCAGGATGCACACAATCTGGCCTATCATCGGCATCGCGGTCACTGCACCTTCACCATAGTAGCGGAAAAAGCGGAGTATCTTTTCCGTGAGCTTCTTCTTCCGTCTGACTTTTTCCTGCTTCTTGTGAGCGCCAATTTTCTTGTCGAGGATGAAAGCGTACACAACCTCGGCCAGATCGAACACGTTCTTCTTCTTGAATCGGTCACGCGCATCGACGTCCCGGAATCCGAGACTCTCCAAAGCAGCGGCAACAGCCTAGGAATCGACGGGCTTGCCGATGATTCCGCGAACATCGACTGCCACGGCTTCAAGCTCGTGTTCGATGGTCAAGGCAATGTCACCGCGTTCATTCGCAGAGATCGCAGCTGAAACGTCGGCCGGTGATTGCGTCGCTATGTCGTTCGTGCTGTCGATAACGATCCTGGTATCAACATTGAAGCCATTAATTGGGGATTACCGTTTGCGCAGCAGCCAGGGAAAGGCTCGCGTACGACTTTCGGTAGGTATTCATGGTCTGAGAGTTCCTGAAGCGCAAGAGGACCTGCTCCCTTCCCATCGTGCCGAGCCGTTCCCGGAGTTCGTGATCCTGAAGCAGCTTGATGACGCCCTCCCCCAAAGCCTGAGCATCCCTGGGCTTGACGATGAAACCGAAACCTTCGAGTGCTTCGCGCACACCTCCGACGTCCGTTGCGACAACGGGGCGTGCACATGCCATCGATTCGAGTACCGTATAGGGAAATCCTTCGGAAATGCTCGAGAGGATGCTGATGTCTCCTTCATGATACAACTCATGGGGTTTGCTGTGGAAACCCGCAAACCGGAAATTCTCGTGAAGCTGCAGCTCACTGATCAGGTCCACGCAACGCTTTGTATACGGGGGGTCGACATCGAAAGGGCCGTACACAATGTACTGAACATCGGGTATGTGTTCGCGGACAACCGAACATGAACGGATCATCGTTTCGATGTCCTTCAGCGGGAAAATCCTCGCGGCGGCAACAACCGTCGGACGGTTTCGCGTTTTTTCGGGTTTCTCTTTCGGGACGAAGATCGCCGGATCGATACCGTTGTAGATCGTCTTGATCCGGGCTGCATCGGCGTCGAAGCGGGTTTCCCAGCGATGGTTGTAGTTGCAGACCGGTGAAATCTGGTCCGCCGTCGAATACAGCAGTCGCGTCGCGTAGGAAGACAAATTCACCATGAACCGTTTCGCGAACGGCGTGAACTTCCCTGCCGAAATGGCGATATACCGCTCGCGGATATAGATGCCGTGATCGGTCACGATAATCGGCGTGCCATACTCCAGTTTGGCAGCAATCGCAGGAAGATTGGAAACGCCCGCGATCGTCGCATGAGCAAGATCGGTTTTCGGCACGAACGCATTGAGCGGCATCAGGTAGTTATAGAGCCATCGCATCGCGGTTGTCAGATCGAAGAGTGTCGGGCGCTCTTCATCCGGGACGCTGGAAATCTCACATTGATGCTGTATGGTCCCCAGAAACGTCTTCCACACTTGCGGCGACTGAATCGTGCGCTTGTACTCGTACTGCTGGAAATAGCGGTACAGCTGATGGATGACGTTCGGATCGAGCGACTTGAGAGACGCGGCGGAGAACATTTCACGAAGGAATTTCTCGAAGACCGGGATAAACAAGTGCCGGATTACCTGCGGCGTCGTTTCGACCCGATTGAGATAGACGTCCGCGAAAGCGGTGTCAGGACGCACGTACTCAGACGGTTCCTCGCTTCCCCACAATGGAACCTGACGCACATACTGGACATTTTCCGGGATCTTGTACTTCAGGGCGGCGATCGGTGTGCCTGTGACTGCGACAACAAAGAAATCAACGTCGCTCAGTTCGCGGCAAAGCAAATCGCACCAGGTGCTCACCCCGCCGCCGGCATACGGATATGTGCCTTCTGTCAGCAGGAGGACAGAAAGCCTGCCGTTCGTCATAGTTTGCTGGTGAGGTATTCGATCGTGGGGTTCAATCCTGTTTCAAGCGTGTACTTCGGCTGAAAGCCGATTCCGACGGCGCGTCCGATATCGGCCTGCGAGTGTTTCACGTCACCAGCCCGTTCCGCCGCGTAGACGATGGCGGACGAAGACTTCGTCAGAGCGATGATGGTCTTCGCAAGGTCATTGATCGTGATTCTGCCTCCGCACGCGATGTTGTAGACACCGGTTGCAGCCGAACGCGCCGCGAGGACATTCGCGGCCACCACGTCCTTCACAAACACAAAGTCCCTCGTCTGTTCGCCATCGCCGTAGATCGTTATGTCCTGGTTTCGCAGTGCCTTGTCGATAATGATCGGGACAGCAGCAGCGTATTGCGACTTCGGATTCTGTCTCGGACCAAAAACATTGAAATACCGGAGACACACAACAGGCGTGGCAAATTCATTGGTGTACATCTTTGCGTAGTACTCGGCGTCAAGCTTCGTGACCGCGTACGGACTCTTCGGCTCCGGGATCATCGATTCGACTTTCGGCACAACCGGGTTGTCACCGTAGATTGCCGCAGATGATGAAATGACGACCTTCTTCACTCCGTGCGTTCTTGCTGCTTCGAGGACATTCAGCGTTCCGTGCACGTTGATGTCAACAGTCTCCCGCGGGTTTTCAACCGACTCCGGAACACTGACCATCGCTGCGAGGTGAAAGATGTAGTCCACCCCCCGTGCGGCCTGTTCAACCGCAGACCGATCGGTCACGCTTCCGTGTATGAACGTGACCCGGAATGGGGCGAGATTGCGTTCAAACCCTGACCGCAGATTGTCAAGCACGACAACCTCGTCTGTCTGGTGAAAGTGCTCAACGATATTGCTTCCAATGAAACCTGCCCCGCCGGTGACGAGAATTTTCATGGCATCGTTCCTATTCTTTCAGCAGACGTTCATAAATGCGGCTGTATGATGCGATCACGGGCTTCTCTGCATACAGCTCTTTTGCGCGCCTCAGCCCTTCCAGCGCATACTCTTGATAGAGCGACGTGTTGGTGCTCAGTTCGATAATCGCCTCTGCAATCCGCATGTGATCTCCGACCGGGCAGAGCGTGCCAGCTCGGCTCTTCGAAGTCCCGTGCCCATTCACAAGCTCGGGGCAACCGCCGACATCCGTTACGACGACTGGTATGCCATGAGCAAAGGACTCGAGGACCGCGTACGGCTGCGCTTCGCTGATGCTCGTCAACACCGTGATATCGATCGCTGAATAGTGGTTCGCCATGTCAGCTTCGCCCGTAAACTCGAGCGTGTCCAGATGGAGACGTTCCGCGAGTTCCATGCACTCCGCCGTGTAGCGGGCATCGTGATCAAGCGGACCGATGACCAGAAACTCCGTTCGGGGAATTCGTTCTTTCACAACTGCGGCAGCACGGATGAACGTTTTGACATCCTTGATCGGAGTCACCCGGCCAACCAGGGCAATCCGTATCTTCCCGTCTGATTTCTTTCCGACGGAAGCGTGCGCGCCGTTTCGGGAAACATCAACACCATTCGAAATGACCTGCATCCTGGCCTCAGGCGCACCGAGAGAGCGCTGCAATGATTGATTGAACGAGCATACTGTCGTGATGACGTCCGCCGATGCATACGCCTGCCGGGCGAAGTCCTCAAACGTCTGGCGCCATGTCTCCCAGGTTCGTCCCAACTGCAGTTCACCGTTTTCTGTATTGACGATCTTGAAACCGCATTCAAGTTCATCGGCCCCCAGAGAGACTTCGTGCCAGTAGATCCCGTGTTCAGTGAGGACGAACGGAAGGCCGCTGCGGCGCTTCATTTCCGTTCCGAGGAGTCCCGCGAAACCGGTGGAGAGCGAGTGATAGAGTCTCGCTTCCGGCAGCAGGTCGACCAAATCAGACATCGATACCGCAGATTCCATTTCGTTCAATGGAATGAGCGCGATGGTCTTCAGGTTCTGGGGAACCGGTACCTTTGGAAGCGTCGGCATTTCCCCATGGTAGATATGAGCGACGGAAAACGCTATATCTGGAAGACCGTTGACAAGAGCGCGTATCCAGGTCGTCACGCCGCCGGTCTTGAAAGGATATGTCCCTTCCAGTATGAGGCAGACATCCGTCATGATTTCGTATCCGGTTTGATCACCTTCTGCATCCGAACCTCTGTTCCTTTGTCGAGCGATACTATTTCGACTTCATCCATGAGCGAGTGAAGAAGATAGACACCGTACCCGCCTTCGTGGGGAAGTGAAGTGTCGGGCGGCGCATACGGTTTCCGTCCGAGACCCGAACCATAGTCCCGGATTGTCAGCGAGACAGAACTGTCCGAGATCTGTATCTTCAAATCCACCCGACCCCTGCGTGTCTCTTCGTAACCATGGACAACGGCGTTCGTCACGGCTTCACTGGATGCGAGGACCACGTCGCTGAGGACATCCTCAGGCACGGCCTGTGCCGAGAGAACATCCACGATCCACCGTCGCACGTCCTTCATTGTTTCAAGGCTGCAATCAATAATCTTCTCGGTAATCACGGTCTTGACTGATTCCTTCACTGGCGATTTGACAAACGGCGTGAGACCGTACTCAAGCGCCCTGGTACGCACAAACGACTGCGTAGCCGTATCACCCTGTACAGCATAGTCGATGACAAAGATTCTGGTCTTCAGCCGACTCTGAAGCTCCTGAAGCTCTTTGGCGCGCGGTACAGACTCTGCCTCAGGACGAAGGAAGTACTTCTTCGTGCCGAAATCGTACGTGGCAAACACACTTTCGACACAGATCCCGTCTATGATTTCGTTCACGCTCCCAGCAAGAAACAACCCGTTGTTCAGCAGAATGATCTTGTCGGGATAGGCCGATCGAATCCTGGAGATCAGCTTTATCACACCTTCCCGGCTTGCCGGATAGAGCTCCGGGCTGGCGATGTCGATCATGTCGAGAAACACGCCGGCGTACTCCGAGCGGTATATCCTCGGCAGGATCTTGTCAAGGACAAGCTTCTGCCAATCAGGATTATTCACGTCAATGTAGAAATGGCCTTCCCAGTTTGGATTCTTTCCCAGCAGCCATTCATGCTTGATATCCGAATAATACCAGCGGTATTCTTCGGCCTCGCCGATGTTCAGATAGGCAACGGGCAGTATCTTCCGGACCGCAAGTGAATCGGCTTCCCTGTTGCGGGATTGGTCGGGATCCATGATCACAAGATCATAGTGACTGAAATCCGCCAGCCTGTATTCGCCGGAGAACTGAACCGCGAAATTCTTCACTGATTGGATGGCTTTCCGGGGGGGGACTTCGCGGTCGGAAATAGTTGTGCTACAGTGAAAGCAGGTTGCGAGAAGACAGAGCGATGCGAGAGAGTGTCTTATATCCATGGAGCGGAGTATTGGCGGCTGTGATCCAAAGACCCTCATAGTCTGCAGCAGGGGAGTACATCGATCTCACAAAAATATAAGACAATCGGTATAGAACTTCAACGAATTACAACTGGTACGATGAATTCAAGGAGACAGAGAGCACCCATCTGCCATCGAGAAACGCAGGTCCGAGTGAAGCCGATCTTCTACCTCACCAGTCTCTTGTACTTGATCCGGTGCGGCTGATCTGCAGCGATTCCCAGCCGTTCCTTCCGGTACGCTTCGTATTCGGTGTAGTTTCCGTCAAACCAAAGCACCTTGCTCTCTCCTTCAAACGCCAGAACATGGGTTACGACGCGATCGAGGAACCAGCGGTCGTGGGAGATGATAACGGCGCATCCGGCAAAGTTCGTCACGGCTTCTTCCAAAGCCCGGAGCGTATTGACATCGAGGTCGTTCGTCGGTTCGTCCAACAGCAGCACGTTGGCCCCATCCTTGAGCACCTTGGCAAGATGCACGCGGTTTCTTTCTCCGCCCGACAGAACGCCGGTCGGCTTCTGCTGATCGGTTCCACTGAAGTTGAACCGGGATACATAGCCGCGCGAATTGACTTCGCGATTGCCCAGTTGAAGAACTTCCTCTCCCCCCGAAATCTCCTGCCAGATCGTCTTGTTCGGATCGAGCGGACGGCTCTGATCGACGTATGCCAGCTTCACCGTCTCGCCGACGACAATACTCCCCGAGTCGGGTTTCTCCTGTCCCGTGATCATCCGGAAGAGCGTTGTCTTTCCCGCGCCGTTGGGGCCGATCACACCGATGATGCCGCCGCGGGGAAGAGAAAATGTCATCTCTTCACACAACAGATTGTCGCCGTACGCCTTCGAAACGTTCTTTGCCTCGATGACGACGTCTCCCAATCTCGGACCGGGCGGGATATATATTTCCATCTCTTCGTCCCGCTTGTCCCCCTGTTCTTCAAGCATCTTTTCGTACGCTGCGATACGTGCTTTGCTCTTGGCATGACGCCCTTTGGGGTTGAGACGCACCCACTCCAATTCACGGGCGAGAACCCGATGCCGCTTGCTTTCCTGCTTTTCTTCAAGTTCGAGACGGGCTTTCTTCTGCTCCAACCATGACGAGTAGTTCCCCTGGAACGGGATCCCCTCTCCCCTGTCGAGTTCCAGGATCCATCCTGCGACATTGTCCAGGAAGTAACGGTCGTGCGTTACGGCGATGACGGTCCCCTTGTACTGGCCAAGATGATGTTCAAGCCACGCGACCGATTCTGCATCCAGATGGTTCGTCGGTTCGTCGAGCAGGAGCACATCCGGTTCCTTCAAGAGAAGTCTGCACAGCGCGACGCGACGCCGCTCTCCGCCGGAAAGGATTTTGACCGGGGTGTCACCGGGGGGACATCGAAGAGCATCCATCGCCATCTCGAGCTTGCTTTCGAGATCCCAGGCATTGAGATGGTCGATCCGTTCCTGGAGCTTCGCCTGCTTCTCGAGAAGCTTGTCGAAATCCGCATCCGGCTCCCCGAGAGCGGCGTTGACAGCTTCGTACTGTTTAAGAAGAGCGACGGTCTCGGCAGCCCCCTCCTCGACAATCTCCTTGACCGTCTTTGACTGATCGAGTTCCGGCTCCTGAGGAAGATAGTCGAATGTGATTCCTTTCTGGGACGTCACCTGGCCCAGATAATCCTTGTCCACACCGGCGATGATGCGCAGCAGGGTACTCTTCCCGGACCCGTTGAGACCCAGGACTCCGATCTTTGCCCCATAATAGAATGACAGGTAGATGTCTTTGAGTACCTGCTTGTTCGGCTTGTGGACTTTGCCAACGCCGATCATCGAGAAAATTATCTTGTTGTCGCTCATTGCAATAGTTGTTCTGATTGATTGAAGAGAAGGCGCAGGAGTGATTCTGATGTTTACACTAGAACCTCTCTCAAAAATGCTCACGCAAAGACGCCAAGACAGCGAAGGCAAGATCTTGAGTTGAAGATTCTTTACTTTGCGGCTTTGCGTGAAATTCTCATCTTACTGAAGTGTTTTTGAGATGCCTTCTAGTAATATGCGAATTAGTGTGACCAACCGAAAGCGATTCGCACGGGCACAGGGCTCCCTGCGTCGCGGTGAAGCCCGACAGAAATGACTAAGGAGGGACGACTCCGAAACGTTTGCGCGCGGCGATCGCAGCGGCGTCGTTCGTGTGGGCTGCCGCGAGTTTCTCTTCGAACGGCGAGTTGCTCATGTGGAATAGCGCTCCCGCCTCGCCCCGCTTTCATCCGGCTTCCCGGACGTACTACATTCCGGCAATCACCGACTTGAGCGAGAAGGCCCGACGGGTTTGGTTCATGGTCGTTCCTTCATCTTCTGTTGTGCCATTTCACCGGTCAGTTCTTCAGAACGAATCCGTCCTTCTCTTTCTCAAAAAGCCACTTGAAAGCGGCTCTCTCCCGCGTGATCGTGATCTCAATCTGGCGGTCACCGATTCTTCTGATTCTGGCTGATCTTACGGCCTGCTCAGCATCTTCCGGGTCGCGCACCGGAAGGAAGACGGTAGCGATCACCGAGGACCGCGACTTAGCCTTTGTTACCGCTTCCAGATAGGGAAGCCATGTCAATTCAGCATCTTCTGTTACCGGGACCGCAGCGATCTTGTCTTCGATGATTTCGAAATCGTTGTCAAGAACAAGTGGGATCAATGCCATCGTATGCCGCTCGGCCGACAGAAGGGCGTGATCCCGAAACACTCTATGATCCACTCCGACCGGAAGAGGCACGCGGGAAGTTTCTCGTCCCGGACGCCCCTGTCTCCCGGCGGCAGCCGGAAAGAACCGCGCCTGAATCGTTGCACCGGGGGAAGCTTCTACTTCATCGAGAATCAACGTTGTTGACGGCTTGTCGAGAACAATGCTCCTTCTCCATGTCTTAAGTTCCTTGCCCGGGTACGCCCTGGTTGGATCCATCAGCACATAGTCCCGCCGAGCACTGGTCTCAAATTTCAGGATTTCGCCGCCTATTCCCGGCTTCCAGGGCTGGTCCTTGAGCTTCGCTGGGATTTGCTGTTCGCCATTAACGAAAATCAGATTGTGACCTTCGCTCGATGCGAAGGGATATAGCCAGCGTTCTTCGTTGAAATAGATTTCATCGTACCGCATGCTTCCAAGATCGCGGATGAAGGGTATGTCGTGCCATGTCAGAATGAAGTTGCCGCAATCAAGGTGGCCGTGATGAGGGTCGTCGTTGTATCCTGCCTTGCAGGCAATGGTGACCGTCGAAGGATCTGAGAAGCTGCTTCGCAGTATGGCCCAATTGATGCTCTTGAAGAGTTTCGATTTTTCAAGCGGCTCGACTGGAACAACTGCCGGCCTCGGCCAGAGGATATCCATGATCGCCGTGCCTTCACCAAAGTACTGTTGTCTGTACCAGGCCGCAGTCGGACTTCCGCTTTCCTGAGCCAGCTTGTTGACCACCGCCGTTGGACCGATGGGCCCCGCCCCACCATCTTCGAAGTTTGCCGTCAGACTGTAGAGCGGAAAATCCAATGGGTGACTGCTGATCTTCTTGTGATTGAACAGGTTGAATTTTCCTCCCGAGAGCCGCTTGAGCACATCCACAAATTCAACGCTGACCCTCATCAAATACCCGTAGTAGCCCCTCCCCTCCTGCCACCCTCCATCGTCACCGATCTGATCATAGGTCAGGCCAATCCTGTTATATGCCTCCGCCACGACATCGACGAGCACGGGATTTTCCTTGAGCAACGCAAGGGAGCTGACACCAAGGCCTGAATAGCAGATCGCCGACCAGTTGCACCGATACGCAGATGACCACCAGAAAAAATCATAGTTTCCACGCACTCGCGTGATCGCTTTCTCGAGAAGTCCGTTCCGCAGCTTGTCGCGTTCCCATTTCGTCAGGACAGGATACACCCAGTCATACACAGTTGCCACCGAGATGGCTCTGCCGGAGGAAGTTATGTCGTAGGAGAACACAACCCGGTCATCAGGAACATTCCAGGGCCACACGCGGGGATAGATAATGTCAAATGTGTGGGCCTGCTGGACCCAGTTCTCGAGATCGCACAGTGCCACAGCGAACTCGATAGCCTTCTTCGCATACCGGATCTCGCCTGTCATCTGATAGAGAAAGGCCAGTTTGACGGCGCCATCCGCGATGTTCCCTGCGTACGCGTTCGCTTCATCACCACTTGCAGCATACCTCGGGTGTTTGACTCTTGCCGGCGGCGGATCCTTCACCGGCACGTACAGGAGACGATGTCCCTCTGCCAGCAAGCCGGCCATGATTGCCTTGCTCTCGGGATCTGTTTGAATCCTTCTGAGGATGGCAGGTTTGTCCTCGTTGGCAAAATAGAGGTACGGATGCTGGAGCTTCTCTATACTGATTGCTCTGGAAAGATCTTGTGTCGTCACCTGAGCGTGAAGCGATGCAGCCAGGAGGACGATGAGAGTGCAGATCACAGTGAGAGCCCTGAATGATGAGCAGTGATTTGTTCGAAAAGTCATTGTGGTCCTCTTATTATTGCTTCTTTGAGAATCGGCCGACGAAGCCGCCGCCATCGCCCATTTCAATCTTGAGATCAGAATTGCGGCGAAGATCCAATGTTTCTGTTTTCACCGCCCCCGAATTCTTTTGATCATCCCGGACAAGATCCCCCTTGTACGCTCCTTCGCCGAGGAACGAGAGCGGCACGCGCACGGTCTGAGCGACGCCGCCGTTCATAAGGGCGAGGTACCACGTCATACCACTTCGTCGGGCGTACACCACAAGCTCACCAATTCTCGACGACGGCAAGACAATCGTCTCGTCCCACACCGAAGGCATGCCCTTGATCACCTCGACGGCCGGGTTTCGCAAAATGCTGTCCGGGTGGGCGGCAATCGTGAGTAACGGACTGGAAAACACAGCCATAGTGGCAATCTGATGAGCCCAGCTTGTGTTCCGTCTTCGTTCGCTGAAGATCATGGAAGTGTAGTCTGCGGGTCCAGCCAGGTAGCGCGTAAACGGCAAGATTGTTTGATGTCTGGCTCGCTCCATCAAGCGGCTCGACTCCATGCCGCGGATTCCTTCACGGACAAGCTCGTTCGGCCACGTCCGGTCCCGGCCTGTAGGTTTGTTTGCACCATGAAATACAATCAATATCTGATGCTCTGCTGCCTCGCGCAGCATTTGCTCGTAGACGTCGATCACTTCTTTGGCCTCGTGATCGAAGAAATCGATCTTAGCACCGACCACACCCAGATCATGAAGCATCCTGAAGAACTCTTCGCGCTCTTGGGGGGTCCTTAGCTCTTTGCTGTGCTTCCAAAACCAAACACCCACGCCTTGCTTGCGGGAAAAATCGACCATTTCTTTCTGCTGTTCTATTGTCCATTTGCTCCAGACGCCCTCGATCACATGATGTTCAAAGCCGAGTTTGCCTGCAGAACGAGAAAACTCCTTGAGACCCTCAAACGAGGTATCTCCCCCATCGACGTACCGCCACGCTGCCCTTCCGGGTTTGATCCATGAAGTCTTGATCCCCTGAGGAAAGAGCTTCGGATCCGGAGGAGAGGAAAGATTCGGCAGAATTGTGCTGTTGACGAGAGTGTTCAGGTCGTGACCAACCATGACCACTCTCCACGGCGTGGTAATCTCGCCATTGATGGCTGCCGGTCTGCCGAGACGCTTGCCTTCGTCCCTGCCATAGCGGAGTTCAAAAGGATAACTCAGCGGTTGACGATGCCCGAGTCCGACTATCCACCCTCTTCGGCCGTCAGCCTCCAATCCCATTCCGCTGTAATTGACAAGGTTCGCTTCCATGATCGCCGCGTAGCCGGCTTCATTCGGCAACTTGAATGTCACCGGCGGTCCGGCCCACTGACCCGGCGGGACCTGGGCGATATCTTGTTTCACGTACTCGGCCTCATAGTGGCCGTCCATGTCGTGATACCAGACAGTGGAACTTTGAGGGACCAGGAAGGTCGTGTACTCATCAGGCGCCCGTGCTGCGGAGTCAGAACCGGGAATGACGTGACGAAATGCAATGCCATCGTCAAATGCGCGAACTTCGAGTGTGTACGCGGTGACGGAGAGGTCGTGCCGCAATCCGATTCTCGCGCCGTTGTATTTGCTCGCGGCTACGCTGTGAGCTCCGTACCAAGGATAGAATTCTTCACCCGTGTACGAAAGAAGAGTATCGAAGAGGACTCCTGATGACAAATCATATCCGTCGACTTTCATGACAATCGGAGATGGATCCAGCACCGTTGCATTTTCCATCTTGACGGTAAATGTCAGGCGTTCGGCATTCGGCAGAAGAGAAAACGTCACGCTCCCGTTGGGGCTTCTGACATCGATCTGTTTCATCGGCACGACCCGAATGAGGCGCCTCGAGCGTTGCTCTCTCGACTGAGATTGTGCCAATCCAATTTCGGGGCCGGGAAAAGCACTCATCAGTGCAACAGTAAGAGCAAGTGTGAAAATTGCCTTCTGCATGGACTTTCTTCCTTCCATAATCGGGGGCGGCGTGCTCGCGATTCCTCCTGCTGCCAACATATCATCGGGATCAGAGCCCGCACGCTGTTCGTGGGCTCTGCTCACGAACTGATGTGCACGCAGACTGCAACGTATCATCGGGAGTAGAGTTCCCGATGAGCCTGCGCTTTTATTATTCAACTGCCCTTCAGTTGGACGCCAACTCGAAGACAACGACCGTATCCATCTTGTCCAGCGCGTCCGAAGGAAGGGTGACTGTCACCTTGTCGCTCTCCTGCTTGAATGACAAAGTTCTCCGTGACGGATCGGCGAGGAAGTACGCCTTTGCAGCCTTTCCATTCAATCCGTTCAACTCGAATGAACCGGCCGGCCATTTGAAAAGATGCAAAAACAGCTTCCCCGGTTTCGTTGTGCAACGCCACTCGTTTTTTGCATCAAAGAGCTTGTTTCCCCGGGAGTCTCGCTTCGTCGTATCAGGATGCGGTGAGCCAAATTCGCCGCCGAAGGGAGTGGGTCCGGCGCCGTAGATCGATTCGCCGTTGACTTTCAGCCAGCGACCTACTGCACGCAGGTTATCCTGACTCGGCTGAGGAACAAGGCCCTCAGCAGTTGGGCCGATGTTGAGCAAATAGTTGCCGCCCTTGCTCACGATGTCCACCAGTTTGAACGTCAAGTCCTGAGGGCTCTTCCAGTTTTCATCATAGCTTTTGTACCCCCACGTGTCGTTGAGCGTCGCGGGCACTTCCCAATCTTCCTTCACGACTTCGTTCGGGATCCGGTTGTCGCCCATGGATCGATAGTCACCGGCCATGCCAAGCCGTCCGTCGATCAGGCACGCCGGCTGCAGGTCACGAAGGATATCGACGAATCGCTGTGCCCTATCTTTGTTCATCATCCGCGGCGTGTCGAACCAGATCAGACATACCGGTCCGTATCCTGTCAGGATTTCCTTCACCTGAGGTTCCGCCTTGTCACGCAGATATTGATCGAAGTTCTTCAACGAATCGATTCCAAAATCCCACGTGTTGCCGGCCCCGTTCGGCTCGTGCCAATCCTGTGCCTGCGAGTAATAGAACCCGAGTCTTATACCGCGTTTCGCGCAGGCATCGGCGAGTTCCTTCAGAATGTCCCGCTTGAATGGAGTGGCATCGACGACATTGTATTTGCTAACCTTGGAATGGTAGATCGCGAATCCGTCGTGATGCTTGCTTGTGATGACGATGTACTTCATTCCAGCATCTTCGGCCAGCTTCACGATATCATCGGCATTGAACTTCACAGGGTTGAATTGCCCGGCGAGTTGTTCATATTCCTTCACAGGAATCTTGGCGCGGTTCATGATCCACTCCCCGATACCGGCGATCCTCTGTCCCTTCCATTCGCCTGCAGGAATGGCATAGAGCCCCCAGTGAATGAACAAACCGAATTTTGCCTCTCGGAACCATTTCATTTTTGTATCTTGGGCGGGGTTTTGAGCGAACGCCAGGTTCGCTCCCATCGTGAGGATCAACGCGCTCAGCAGAATAGAATTTACTCCATGGAATCGGAAGTTCCCGAGAATATTGCGACGATCAATCATATCATCCATCCTTTCTGACACTCTTGTAAGTCACGGCGAATGTGAAACATGCTCAGGTTACGAAGCACTTCCCTGAAAGACCAAGTGTTCGCTTGTCAATGCCGGCTTGTGCCCGGTTCATCGGCTCGCTGACATAGTGAGAATCCAGACAGGATTCTTGCCGGCATCATATGTATTAAAGCGCGTTAATTCCCCATTCTTGCTATTGATGCGGTACGCGGCGATTTTGCCCGAGCCCTGACCGCAAGCATACAAAAACCTCCCGGTTGGATCAAGAGCGAACGAACGGGGAGTTTTTTCAGTTGGGGAAAATCCACCCGATGTCAATCGGCCTGTGGCAGCGTCAACCGAAAATGCAGCGATGCTTTCGTGGCCGCGGTTGGAGGCATACAGAAATCGTCCATCCGGCGTGATATGAATATCGGCCCCCGTGTTTGTTCCAACAGACTCTGCCGGCAGTGTAGAAATGGTCTGAAGCTCTGAGAGGCTTCCGTTCGCATTGTCGAGACGATAGGCAGTAACGCTGCTACCAAATTCATTGGCGAAATAGACAACATTCAGCGACGGGTGGAAAGTGAAATGACGGGGTCCTGTTTTCGGCAGGGTCATTGTTCTGTCCGGGGCATTCGGTGTCAGCGTACCTCCGACGGCGTTGAATCTGAATTGCAGAATCGTTTCGCCCGTCCTGCACGGAATGAAGAGAAACCGGTTCGACGGATCCGTTTGGAGCGCATGCGCATTCTGCTCTGTGTCAAGGACCTGGACTGCACTATCCCGAACGGCGCCCTCAGGCCCAATCCGATAGATCGCGGCTTTACTCTCTGCAAAGTAGGCGGTCAGGAGAAATTTTCCCGTCTTGTCGGTACCAACATAGACCGGATTTCCGGCAACATGGATGGTATTGATGAGCGTCAAATCTCCGTCTTGCGCATTGATACGGAATGACGAAATACTGTTGGTGGATCTAATGGCGGCGTAGAGATAGCTGCGCGACGGGTCCACCGCAAGGGAGCCCGGTTCTCCGCCGACGGTGATCTTCTTGACGAAACGAAGATCTCCCCGATCCTGATCAATTCTGTAGAGAGCGATGCTGTGTTCAGCATCGAGAGATACATACAGAAGACCGTCCGCACCCGAGGGAGATGTTCGGTTTCTGAGGGTGGGATTGTTCCCTACTTTCGCAGGAGACACGATCGTGCATGCAACAAACAACATATAGATACAAAAAGTCCTCGAAACACAGATACCGGTCATAGACTGAAGACCCTTTCAAGAATATCGTCGTGGTGGAGCGTCGTGCGAATGGTACCATTTTTTTCTCATTGAAACAGTCTCAACAGGCGGGTTTTGGGGACGATCCGATCTGAATAGTACGGGCTTGAGGAGATCGTTTTTTGATGCCATATTGTATTCAGTCAATTCTGGAAAGGCCTTCCTGTGAAAGCATCGACGCTCTTTGCACTCATGCTGATGTACACACTCTGTCCGGATTACACCGACGCGAGGCAACTAATCACCGTTCGTCCAAGTCTGTTAAGAGCCCGGAATATCGCGAGGTGGCATCTGGACGGATCGGGAACCTGGCGCATCAACGCCGGCAAGCTGATACTCTCAAAGGCAGGGACTCCATCGGGTCCCATCCGCCGACCGGCCGCACTTGCCATCCTGAAAACAATACCTCTTCGCCATGCGTCTGTCGAAGCAGAAATACGATCGACTGCGTCACCGGACGTTGTGCGCCGGGACCTCGACATCATCGTAGGGTACGAATCCCCCTCTCGTTTCTACTATGTCCACCTTGCCGGAGTCAGCGACAACGTTCACAATGGAATCTTTCTAGTGAACAATGCAGATCGTGTGCGTATCGATTCGGGGACGGCACAACCTCAACTCACGGACTTCGCATGGCACCGCGTGCGTGTTGAGCGAGACGGAAGGAGCGGCCGCATTGCAGTATACATGGACGGATCCCGGATTCCTGCACTGCAGGCAATCGACACGGCGATTGTTCGCGGCCGTGTGGGCTTCGGTTCCTTTGATGATACCGGCGAGTTTCGGAACATCAAGATCGATGGATCTGCCGACTGATCAGCTGTGCTGAAACGGGGTACGACTCGAACGAAAGGACGTTTGCGGAGCTCAAACACTGAAAGAGCGATGCGTGGGTGAATCCGGTTACTCGTATTGCGCAGATTGAACGAACGGCCTTCGCACATTCTCCCGCGGTTCCTCCACCCTGAATGCCATCCACAGCCCCGAAGCAACAGCCAGCAGACCCGAGATGAGAAACACCGCGTCATATCCGTACCGGCCCGCGATACCGCCGGCAACGAGACCGAAGAGAATGAACGGCGAGGTGACAAAGTTTGTGAGGGCGACATACGTTGGACGCTCTTCCTCGGAACACAGCTCTGCAACGATTGATAGCCGCGAGATCCCGCTCAGACCTATCTGAAACGCCATCCCGACAAAGACGAGGGCGTACAACCACTGGCCGGGAGCCAGCAGCGCCATGAAGCACGATAGAGCCGTCGATGCAGCCGCAAGAATCAGATTCACTTTGTGACCGTAGTGGTCAGCAATGTATCCGAAAAACATGTTCCCGACGATCGTGCTGCACATGATCATCACCGTGAAGAGGCCGGCCGAAGAATCGCTCAAAGAGAATTTCTGAATCGCGTGAACGGCATAGAATGCACCGGCCATCGTCGCTGCAATCAGCAGCGCGTCCGAAATCAGGAAATTGCGAAAGTTCTTCTGCTCCTTCAGTATTTTCGGCAGGTTGCGGTAGTATTCAAGAATATGGACTTCTTCGGCGACGGCCGACGGGACCTCCTCCTTCAACTTCGTCAATGCCCAGTAAGACCCCACCATGAAGACGAAGGCAATCGAGAATAAGACTCCATAACTGAGCGGATACGCAATCTCTGCAAGCACCCTCTCCACGACCAGTCCGGCGAAAACACCGAGTATCCCCCCGAGCAGATTCCGGGCTGCAAAAAGCCGACCCCGAAGCTCCACAGGTGTGAGCTTGGCGATCAGGTCGAACCAGATTGGAAAACAGAGACTGCCTGTGACAGCCGCGAGCGTGAACAGGAGGAAGAAAAAGAACGTGCCGGCTGTCGGACTCAGCCGGCCGAGAATGAAGAACGACAGGAGCGCGAGCATCAGCCAGGGGATACGCTGGACAACTGCAGTCTGCAGAAACAACCGCATCTTGTAAGGAAAACGTTGGGCGCGGCTGGCGATAAAAATCTGAGGGAAATTGAAGCCGGCCGCCCAGAGAACCAGCACCAGACCAACCGCAAAATCGCTGCCGCTGATGCGCTTGACCATGACAGGGATCACCGTCTGGATCGACACGAAACTGATCCCAAACGCGTACATCCCGCCGTCGATGATGTTTGCAGCAATATTTTGCCGAAGGACACCCCGCTTCTCCCCCACCTCCGGTCCAAAAAACCATTCAAACACTATGCACCTTTATGTCGTCCGAAAACAGGTCTCAACGATCTTGTAGAATATTAGGATTACTCAGGCGGCATTTTCCAACGCGCGCTGAGCATCGTACAAATCACAAGCCACCTGGAGGTTCATCCAGAACTCAGAAGTAGTCTTCAGCGCGCGCGAGAGCAGGATGGCTGTCTCGGCTGTCATGTCACGCTTTCCGTTGATCAGCGTGTTGATACGCTGGATGGGAACGCCCATCTGGCGGGCGAGTTCCACCTGACTCATACTGGCAGGTTTCAAGAACTCCTCAAGCAGGATTTCTCCCGGATGCGTTGGCTTGCGGTTCTTCGGAATCATCGTGATTGTCCTTCAATGATAGTCAGTGATCAAAACGTCTTTGGCGTTGCCTTCAATCCACTTGAATACGATGCGATACTGCTCGTTGATCCGGATCGAATGATACCCCTTCCACTTCCCTTTCAGAGCTTCGAGTCTGTTTGCCGGAGGTACGAGAAGATCCCGAAGCTCATACGCTGCGTTGAGCATATCGAGTTTTCGCATCGCCGCTCTCCACACTGCCTGTGGAATCCGGCGTCCGGATTTCGAGTCGAGCCCATTATACACATCCTCAGTCGCTTTGTCAGCGAAGTTCAAGATCATGACTCAAGATACCGATTTAACACTGTATGTGCAAGCGGTACGTGCGGGCAGAGGAAAGATGAACGCCCCTCATCGCTCCGGTTCAGATCGTCTGCGCGCAAGGGGCCGCCAGATTCCCTGCTATTTGTTTCAAGGACAAGTCGATCTCCTTTTATCGGGACGAGTCGAGGAGACTGAGCTGACGCCCCTTTGCCTTTCAGCTCGTGCTTCCGTATCATTCTGCAGACCATAGCGCAGTGCGGAGACGGCGGCAGCGACAGGATGTTGAAACATACCCGCTCTTCGCTTGCACTCCCGGCCCTATCCCCAATCTACCCAAGGTCAGGCAAATCGCCATATCCTCAGGACGTGTTCAATGAAAAGAATCGTATTCCTTCTGGCGTGCACCACGTTCCTCTTGCACGCGGCCTCCTCGCAAGCACAGTACACCACGTCCGAGTTCCGGCTGAACGTTGATCAGACCGGACGGGTGACAAGCCTCTTTGATATCGTCCATCAACAAGAGTATCTCGCAGCGAAGCAGCCATCACCATTCCTCACGATACGAATGGGGAAACGCGTGGAAGAGCCGTCAGCCGTGAGATCGATTTCACAGAATGTGTTCAACGTCCGGTTTGGGCGAAGCGGCGCGTCTGTGGATGTCAAAGTGGTTTCTTATAGGACACACCTGTCCTTTGAAGTCATCCGAGCAACGCCTGTCGATTCAATCGATGCAATCATTTGGGGGCCATTTCCGACGAGTATCACCAGGACTGTTGGAGAAATCGTCGGTGTCGTCCGTGATGACCGGTTCGCAATCGGCATACAGGCCCTCAATCCCAAGACAATCGGAAGCTATCCGGACAATGCGGAAGGGTTTGACATGTCCCGGGGCCGTGCCGCCGAACCAAGACCGTGGGGAAGCGTTCTTCAATGTTATAGTCTGAATCGAGCAAAGCCGAGGAAAGCAGATGTCTGGCTCGGCAATTTTCCCAACATGCCCATAGATCCCCTTCAGGGCGAAACCGTTGTGGGCTCGAAGATTGCACTCTTCGGCTGTCCGGAACCGAGCGCACTCGACCGGATTGGCGAGATTGAGATCGCGGAGGGACTGCCGCATCCGATGATCGACGGTGTGTGGTTCAAGAAATCGCCCGAGCAGGGACGCTCGTATCTGATTGCGGATTTCGACGAACAGACCATCGACGAGCTTCTTGCCTGCACAAAACGGGGCGGCCTGATGACGTTGTATCACATGGAACCGTTCGCGAGTTGGGGACATTATGAGGTGAGCACGAAGGTCTTTCCGAGCGGCGCCGCCGGACTACGCAGATGCGTGGACAAAGCAAAGGCACTTGGCATTCGGCTCGGAGCGCACACGCTGACAACGTTCATCCAGACCCACGATCCGTATGTCACGCCCATACCGGATCCCCGCCTCGCGAAAACGGGGAGCAGCCTGCTCACGAGCACCATTGATACTGCCGCGAACGAAATCCCCGTTGCATCACCCGAGTACTTTGCCAACGAAAAAGCAAATTGGCTCCACGCAGTCGTGATTGACCAGGAAATCATTCGCTACCGCGCGGTTTCTTCCCAGTCACCCTGGATACTGATCGATTGTCAGCGCGGTGCGTTTGGCACGAAAAGATCGGCGCATACCAAGGGAGCCGAGGTCGGCAAGCTTCTCGATCACCCCTATCAGGTCTTCTTCCCCAAGATGGATCTACAGGGCGAGATTGCACGGAATCTGGCAAAGACATTCAATCTCACAGGGCTGGGTCAGATGGACTTCGACGGTCATGAAGGCTGCGCCTCCACCGGACAGGGAGACTATGCTTACGGGCTTTTCCCGAAAGACTTCTACGACAATCTCGACCATACTGTCATCAACGGCACAAGCAACTCGAAGCACTTCTACTGGCACATCAATTCATACTGCAATTGGGGTGAGCCGTGGTATGAGGGATTTCGCGAAAGCATGCAAGAGTACCGCATTAACAACCAAGCGCTTTTCGAGCGGAACTATCTCCCCAACATGCTGGGATGGTACCTCCTGACGGAGACAACATCTCTTTCCGATATCGAGTGGATGCTGGCCCGTGCGGCCGGCTTCAATGCAGGGTTCGCGTTGGCAACGGGGATCGATGCTGTGAGAAAGAACCCGGACACAGGTATTATTCTCGATGCGATTCGCGAGTGGGAATCGGCGCGACGGCAGGGCGCATTCTCTGCCGCGCAGCGCGGGTTGCTGAAAAATCCAAGAAACGAATTTCACCTTGAGTCAATCGGCGGCGGGCAATGGAAACTCTACGCTTACCATGAATCGCAGGGATTCCGGCACGAAAGAGTTTTCCGCCAACCAGGCGAGCCGACGTCTTCACGCTGGGAATTTCAGAATCCTGACCAGAAGCAGTCCCTGCAGTTCAAGCTCCGCGTTGTCGGAGACAGCGGCATCGTCGCCAATCCCACAATCGAGCTGGATCGCACTGTAGCGATGATGTTTCCTGTCGAGCTCACGTACGGCCAGACTCTGCTGTGTGAAGGGACAAGCACGGCGCGCGTGTATGACGCAAAAGGGCGGCAGATCAGAACTGTTCACGCAACCGCTCCGGTTCCCACGGTCCAAACCGGCAAACACGAGATCCAGTTTAGCTGCGACTTCAAGGGTTCAGTTTCGGCCGGTGTGCTTGTGACGTTTAAAACAAGGGGGGATGCGGTAGAGGTCGGGGGCAAGTGATCCTCCGTTCATTGAGAACGGAGACGGCCCCGGGGGTCAGGGCGCGGTGTTTTCCCGGGCGGGACCCGGAGATTGAAGCAAGTGCATTCGATCGAGATTGGGACTGGTGTTAAGTCCCGCGGTCATTTCAACACGATGATAGCATTCCATTCGCACGCAGGCTTCGGACTCAGTGCTGACCTGGAATAGGTTTCTTGCTGAAGCTCTGAAAATACGTGAGGCACGCATCCCTCCATATCGCGGCATCAATCAGTTGCTTCTCCAACTTCTGTTTGACGCTTGAGAACAATTCGGCATCGACTCCGCCCCGGAGCAAAAGCCATTTATCGTACATTCCGCGCACATAGTCTGTCCCGGAAAAGTACTGTACGCACAGCTCATCCCACAGCGTCCTCCCTGATTTCATGACATGATTCCAGCTGACGTGGTGGAACCAGAGCAGGTATTCTTCGGGGCACGTCTCAAGATTGTCGAACGTCGAACCCAAAGGAGGAGCATACTGCCCCACGGCATTGCTGCCTGTCGAACTCCTGTCGAACCCCAACCCAACGCTGTCCGCCCGATGGTAGTAGACCGACCGCCAGTCCTCTCTTCCGGTGTTGTGTTGGGGCCCGGGTCCGTAATGAATATCGACTTGCATGATATGATGCAATCCAAGCGGAGTCATATAGTTAATGCACGCCTCCCAGGAACCCATCATGATTGATGATACGGTCGAACGAGTTGTGGAGTCGTTTGAGATCGTCATCCTGATCCATTCGTCCGCAATCTGCTCTGCGCTGATTGAATGATCCCACGCGAGCCTGCCGAAGGCAAACCAATTGGCCTGTCCGAAGAAATACCCGCACCAGTTTCGATCATCGCCGGTATTTGCCACGCCTGCTATTCCGGTCATGGAGGTCTTCCTCACGCTTCCGTCGACAACGCTTGCGAGTGATGAGCCGGGTCCCTTCACGAACAAGTCAAAATAAAGATACTCTTTCCACATCGGCGCAAGATACACAAGGTGGGTCGAATGGCCCAGATACTCCTGGGTGATTTGAAGCTCGAGCATCATTGGCGTCTTCGTCATTGAACCAAAAAGCGGTTGGACGGGCTCCCGGGGTTGAAAGTCGAGAGGACCGTTCTTTGCCTGGACAAAAACGTTGGGGAGGAACTTTCCATCGAGCGGCAGGAATTCCCACGCGGCTCGCTTGACTCGATCGGGATCGACTTCGGGGTCGTACACAAACGCGCGCCACATGACAATGCCGTGAAACGGCTTCAACGCCTCCGCGAGCATGTTTGCCCCCTCAGCGTGAGTGCGGCCATAGTCCTGCGGGCCGGGCATACCTTCCGAGCTTGCCTTCACCAGGAATCCGCCGAAGTCCGGTATCAGCGCATAGATCTCCTTCGCCTTATTCTTCCACCATAACCTGACGGCCGGATCAAGCGGGTCTGCAGTAGGCAACCCCCCAATGCCCCCCTTTCGGTTCCCCTCCTGTTCAAACTTCGCTTTGATTGGTGATGAGAAATTGACTGAAAGGAATACTCGGATTCCATATGGCCGGAAGACGTTTGCCAGCGCAGCCACCTTCCTCAGGTAGACCTTTTTCAGAATCTCCGGGTTCGCGTTGACATTGTTGACAACTGAGCCATTGATTCCAATCGAGGCATTTGCTCTCGCGTAGTCGCTGTAGCGGCTGTCGATTTTCCGCGGCAGCTCATCCCATTTCCACAACGAATTGCCGGCATAGCCGCGCTCGATGGATCCGTCCAGATTGTCCCAGTGGTCAAGTAACCGGTTTACGATCCGAGGTGCCGAAGTGAATTCGAGATGATCGAACAATTGGCGGGTTTGGAGAGTTCTCAGGAAATGAAATGTCCCGTACAGAAGTCCGATGTCGCTGTTCGCGGCAATGATAAGGAGTTTGTTCCTGCCTTCCGTAACCGACGTGAGGAGGTACCCCTCGTTTCCAAGCGTCAGGAGTTTTCCCTCGCGCTGCAGGCGTTGGACAAAACTTGACCGTGCAGGCGTTGCAATGAGAAGTGCGTTACTTCCGCATGCAGAAGCACTGACGCGCACATCGACACCGAGCATCCCGCCTAGTCCGTTCTTGAGTTCATTGCGGATGATCGCGAGAGTCTTTGACTTGCCGGGGACGACGACGCATGCGATGGCCTCCCGATACTGCTTCAGCAGGAGCTCGTCATCGATCTTCCTGTACTTCAACCACAATTCGTATCCGTCATCTGCGGGAGCCTCCCGTGCGGAGAGAAGAAGGAGCAAAATGACTCCGAACAATGTCTTCATGTTGAGCCGAATATTGGTAGGTAAGGATTTCTGACAAACCACGGAGACGAGAATTGGTTCAATAGTACTGAGGCAGCATCGAGAAGGCAAGGGCCAAATCGCCCGGTCATTGAAAGCCCTTTCGGCTCAAAGACTCACCCCGAGTTGATATAAAACGTACACGCGGTTGGGTCTTCTTGTTTTCTCTGTGCTTCACCTCTGTGTGTATGTATCGACCGCATCAAGAAGAAGATGTCGGGTCTTCCGGTATGCCGCAACGTCCTTGCTGTACTTGTCGAATCCCTGAAGCACCTGAGCAATGATCCGCTGCGCCCGCGGCGCATCGTGTGATTTCAGTTGAGCGAGAAGTTCGTAATCTTCCATGCCGATCCGATGCGCTTCGAACCTGTGGCTCGAAAGGGGGCCATCGCGGACGGGATAGAGAATATGTGAATCGCCGGCCGGAAGGTACTGGCCTTCCATATGAAACCGGACGAGTTCCTCAAACGGCTTGGGCGTGTGAAAATTCAGACCCCAGTGCAGGTAGCCCTGCAAGTCGTATTTCGCCAGAGCCCAACCGATATATACCTGACGAATTCGCTCCTCATCAAGCAGCCGGTTCAGCCACGGACCGCCCGGAGAGAGACAGGTATACACCCACACCTTGTCGCCTGCCGCTTTCCGCTTGTCAAAGAATTCCCGGTTGGCCTGATATTCCTGGACCTGCGGACACCAGACGTTGACGAGACCGGTCACGTTCATCGTCATCGTAGCTTCGAGGATCTGCATGTCGGGTTTCAATCTCCGGAACAGCGAGATGAGTTCCCGGTAGCGATCGACATATGCGTCTTCCGGTTCATCGAAGAGTCCCTGCAACCAATGTGCATCCCAGTTGTTCCTCTTCATGAGTTCAATAACGTGTTCCGCCATCTGCGAGAGCATTCGCTTCCCCTTCTCAGAGACTGCGTCGACTTCCTTTCCGTCGGCTGCGCTGACTGAGAGGAGCATGTCCGTGGAACCTGTCCAGTTCCGGC
Source organism: Ignavibacteriales bacterium (assembly GCA_026390595.1). Taxonomy (NCBI): domain Bacteria; kingdom Pseudomonadati; phylum Ignavibacteriota; class Ignavibacteria; order Ignavibacteriales; species Ignavibacteriales bacterium. The sequence continues at coordinate 37,068 of JAPLFQ010000024.1, read as the reverse complement.
GGCCAACAATCGGGGCACCGTGAATCGTCGTGAGTCCTGCGTCGAGAAACAACCTGATGTACCGTTCGAGCCGGTCAGGTCGAAACGCGGCCACATTTCCCGTGCTGTCGAACGTGAAGTAGTCGGGCCAGATGAACCAGAACGCGGTCTGCCTTCCTCTCGCCATCGTGTACGCGTACTTCCCGAGCATGTCCCAGAACGGTTCGCTCCACTTCTCCACACCATGAATACTGCAGATGTTGTCGATGTTGATCCAATTGATGTAGGAGACGGTGGATTGGGACACGGGAGGCACTGCAGCGCGATGAACGACTACCACGAATTCCAGGGACTCGACATGATCACCGAAGTCGAGTTTGATGTGATGAACATACTCTCCCGGCGCAAAAGTCGGATCGATGGGCACTTCCATCCGGAGCGCCATGGATGTGGAATCGGCGGCAAGCGGTGAGCTCACGGGACGGAACGGATCGTAGATTCGAAAAGGCGCTCTGCGGATAACAAACGGGTTGATTTTGCCGCTGTATTTTTCCGTGTTCCGGTCGAGACCCGTGTTCTCGAGAACTGGCACGTCGATCATCCTGAACCAGCCAAGTCCCTTCGTCGGCTTGCCGTTCTTGTCTGACTCAGAGAACCTGATCCTCTCCGTCCCCTTCAGTCCTGTGATCATCACATGAACGCCGGCCCTCGTGTTTCTTGCCGCGTGCACCGTGAGGCGCTTCACCGGCTGATCAAGTTTTGTATCGGGGTAAAGTTCCCGGACTTCATCGATGAGTCCGACAACCGGTCTGGTTTGCGGCGCGGATTGCTGAAGCGGCTCACCCGAAACGACCGGAGACACCAGAAAGAAGCTCATCACCATGAGCAGTATGGACACTGGTTGCTGTTTCATCATTCACCTCATGTTGTTGTATTTCTGCCGAGCATCGGGGAGTTCGCGGGCATTGTAAGCTGCGGATGGAAGATATGAAGGTAATGACGAAAAATCCCGGTCAATTTGACTGCCGGTTGCAGGGCCGGCTGGAGCTCTCCGGGATTCTTCTGTCGCGATTGTGCTTCGTGGAAAGAACCGAGTTGATTCAGTTGAGCCCTTTCACGATCGGTTCTCCCTGCTCTTCGCGGCCGCCTTCGAACCATTCGTACAAGGTTGGGATCACGATCAACGTGAGCAGTGTGGATGTGATCAGGCCGCCGACGACTACAACTGCCAGGGGATGCTGGATCTCTGATCCGGGTCCTGATGCATACAACATCGGAATCAGGCTGAAAATCGAAATGGAAGCTGTCAGGAGAACCGGGCGCAGCCTGTCCTGACAACCCGCGGTGATCGCTTCGGACACCGCCATCCCCTTCTGTCGAAGCTGCATGATGCGGGAGACCAGAACCACTCCGTTCAGGACCGCCACGCCGAACAGGACAATGAAACCCACTGACGCCGGAACGGACAGATAAAGCCTGGAAACATAGAGCGCAAGGACCCCTCCAATAAGGGCAAACGGAAGATTGAATATCACCAGGGATGCCAAACGGAGTGACCTGAACGTGAAAAAGAGAAGGACAAAGATCATGGCGATGGTCAGCGGCACGATGACCATCAGTCTCTTCATCGCTCGCTCCTGGTTCTCGAATTGTCCACCCCACGTCGCGTAGTATCCCGGGGGAAGAACAACAGCGCGCCTGATCGCATTCTTCGCTTCGCTGACGAAAGATCCGATGTCCCTTCCCTTCACATTGAGCTCGATGCCGATACGCCTCAATCCATCTTCGCGGCTGACCTGGACAGGACCGTCGACAACCTCGATGGTCGCAAGCTCGTCGAGGGGAACATTGTAACCGTCCGGGCATGCCACCAGAATGTCACCGATGTTCGCAGCCGAATTGCGGTTTTCCTCCGGGTAACGGAGTGTCACGTCGAACGCCCGATTCTCCTCGTACAGCTGCGTGGCCGCCTTCCCCCCCACGGCGATTTCCATGACGTTCAAGACATCGCTTGCATTGAGCCCGTGCCGAGCCAGTTTGGATCTGTCCACGGCGACCGTGAGATACGGCTGACCCGCAACACGCTCAACTACGATATCCGTTGCCCCCCTCACCCTGCTCAAGGTTGACGCGATCTCATCAGCTCGTGCCTTGAGGATCTCGATGTTTTCACCGAATAACTTCACGATCAGCTGCGCTTTTGTCCCCGCGACCAGTTCATCAATCCTGCATTGGATCGGCTGGCTGAAACTGAATGCTATCCCCGGTATGCCCGCAAGAGATCCCCTCATCTTTTCGATGATCTCCTCCTTTGTACTTGCAGTGGTCCATTCAGATTTCTTCTTGAAGATACCGGTGTATCCCGTTTTGTCAACGCCCCGCGCTTCGACCGCGATGCCTGTTTGGCCAGTTCGTGAGACCAGCGTCTCCAGTTCGGGGAACGCTTTTATCTTCTGCTGGATGAGCTGATTGATCTCCATCGATTTCTCGAGCGAAACGCTTGGGAGGAGCTGGATATCCATATCAAATGCTCCCTCATCCATGATCGGTATGAACTCCGTCCCCAGCCGCGTTGTCAGGATGGCAGCAAGAACCAGGCTTCCACCTGCAATCGCGAGGACGGTCCGCTTGTTGCCTAAACTCCAGCTCAAAACGGCCTTGTACCATCCCTTGATGGGTCGCAGCACGGGACTTTCTTTCTCGCTTCCCGGTTTGAGAAACACCAGGCAAAGGACCGGTATGACGAAAACCGAAAGCAGCAGCGATGCGAGCACCGCAATCGCCACGGTCAATGCCAGCGGCTGGAACATCTTCCCCTCCATCCCTTCCAGGGAGAGGATGGGGAGAAACGTCATCGCGATGATCAGTTCACCGAGGATGCTTGGTTTCTGAACCTCCAGGACTGATTTCAGAACGGTCGTCAGTTTCGGCTCCCTGCCGATTACACTCCCAAGATTACGCTGCACATTTTCCACCTGGATGATCGTGGCATCAATGATCATGCCTATCGAAATCGCCAGCCCCCCCAATGACATCAGGTTGGCACTCATGCCGCCATACTTCATGACGATGCACGTGAACAGAAGAGACAACGGGAAGGCAACAACCACGATGAGCGCGCTTCGGGCACTCCTGAGCAGGATATAGAGAATCACGAGCACAATGACTGCTCCCTCTATGAGTGCGCCTGTCACCGTGCTCACGCTTCGTTCGACAATATCTGTCCGGTCGTAGTACGGAACGAGCTTGATTCCCGCCGGGAGCAGGTTCCCCTCATTGATGTCCCTCACCTTTGATTTCACGGCCTGCACAATCTCGCGGCTGTTCTTGCCCTTGAGCATCAGCACAATGCCGCCCACTACTTCGTCCTTTCCGTTCTTCACTGATGCTCCCTGTCGCACAGCTTCTCCAATTCTCACCTCGGCAACATCCTTGACAAAGATCGGCGTCCCTCGTTCAGACTTCAGAACCACATTGCGGATGTCATCTTCTGTCCGCAACATCCCGACGCCCCGGACGATGAGCTGTTCGGAGTGCCGATTCAATACATTGCCGCCGACATTCTGGTTGTTCTTTTCGAGGGCCTCATACACCTTCTCGAGTGCGAGGTCATGCTGCAAAAGCCTGCCGGGAGAGACCACGACCTGATATTGTTTGAAGTATCCTCCGAACGAATTGATGTCGTTGACACCGGAAACGCTCTTGAGCATCGGCGCAACGACCCAATCCTGCAGTGTTCTCAGATCACTCAGATAGTTTACACGACCGAGGGAATCAGGCGGCATAGTTCCTTCCAACGTGTATTGGTAAATCTCGCCAAGAGCCGTCGCGATCGGACCCATCTCCACTGTCACCGAGCTGGGGACTTTCGCCTTGGCGTCTTCCAGCCGTTGGAAGACCAACTGACGGGCAAAGTACGTATCCACGTCATCATGAAAGACAATCGTGACCACCGAGAGACCGAATTTCGTCACAGATCTTAATTGAGCGACGTCAGGCAATCCCCTCATGGCCATCTCGATTGGAGAGGTCACAAAGCGCTCGATCTCGAGCGGCGAGAGCCCCGGGGCAGTGCTCACAATCTCAACCTGCACATTGGTGACATCCGGCAACGCGTCAATCGGAAGCCTGACGCCGGCGAATACTCCCACGAGCACGAGGGCGCCGACACAGAGAAGGACAAACCCCTTTTGCCGAAGGGTGAGAGCGACGATTTGTTCGAGCATCTCTATTCTCCTTCCCCGAACATTTCCTTCTTCAGTTCAGATTTCAGCATGAACGAGCCTTTTGTGACAACCCTTTCTCCACGCGAGAGGCCGTTCTTTACCTGGACCCAGTCACCCGAAGCAAGACCCGGAACGACATCCCGCTTTTCGAACGTCGTGTCGTTGACCGCGACAAACACATACTGATCGGTTCCATCCCTGATGAGACTTTCCCCGGGAATCACGATTTCTTTCGCGCCGTCGCCGACCGGAACGTGCATCTCGGCGAACATCCCGGGCTTGAGAGCCCCGTGTGAATTCTGCAGAACGGCCCTGACTTTTACCATCCGCGTTTGCTGATCTACCGTCGCCCCGATATACAGTAGCCGTCCCCGAATCGGGCTGCCCGAAACGTACGGCACCACGATGGTGATCTCCGAAAGCCCCCTCATCATGCTCACGTCCCCCTCATGCACCTGGCCGTCAACCCACAGCGTCGATGTGTTGATGATCTTGAAAGCCGTGGTTGCCGGATCGAGAAGTTGCCCGATGACGACATTGCGCTCGAAGACGACACCCGCAATCGGCGACTTGACGGGGAGGATTCCGCCGATGTGCGGTCCAATAGAGTTGGCGGACGAATTGTCAATGAACTTTTCGACATCCTCGTCATTCAGACCGACAGAGTGAATTCTCCGGTCTTCGGCGGCAAACTCAGCTCTCGCTTTTTCAAAGTCCGCTTGTGCCTCGAGGAGCGATTTCTGTGCGCCGATGTTCTGGTCCATCAACGATTGCTGCCGTTTCAGACCGGCTTCGGTGTAGGCCAGATGGGCTTTGGCCTTGATGAAGCGGGCCTTGATTTCACCGATCTCCACTCCCTCGATTTCCATGAGTTCCTGGCCGACCTCGACACGGTCGCCGAGGTTCACCATAACTTTTGAGACCTTCCCCTGGACCATCGTCCCGACCTGAGCCTCATGGTCCTGATGGGCTGTAAGCCTGGCAGCGATCACAAACTCCTTCCTGAGCGGCTGCACCTCTGCGCTCACGAACTGTACATTGATGTCGCTTACGCTCTTTCGGGTAAGTGTGATCATCACCGGCCCCGCTCTCTTTTCTGACGACGAACCCGATCGATCTTCCTGCCTGGTGCAACCGGCAAGCACGACGAGGAGGGTCAGCACCACAAACAACTTTCTGGTTCTCTTCATTGCAATATCCCTTTACAAAGACGATTCATGTGGTGTTCCTACAATTTGTTCGAGGCGGGTACACGCGACGTTGTACGAGAGAAGAACATCGATGTACGTGCTCCTCGCCTGCAGCGTCGCTTGTTGTGCCTGCAGAAATTCCAGGTAGGTGATCTCGCCGACCGCATAGCTTGCTTTGGCCACACGGAGAATCTCGTCCGACTCCGGCAGGATTTCTGTCCGATACAAGCGAAGTTGTCGCTCGCTGTTGAGTTTCTCATAGTAAGATGATCTCACAACGATAAGCACAGAATCCTGAGAAAACCTCGATTGACGCTCTGCAATGGACACTTCTGCCGACGCAGTCTGGATCTGTCCCCGTTGATCGAACATGAACCAGAGCGGGACGGACATTCCAAGCGAGACCCCGTACAGTCCGGAAACACCGTCACGCTTTTGACGAAAGTACGACGCGGAAAAACTCGGCAGCAGAGCTGACCATGCCAGCGAGTAGCCGGTCGACGCAATATCCCGCCTCAGGTCGTTCGTGCGAAGCTGCGTGTTTGATGCTTTTGCCATTGCGAAGTACTGTTCGAGAGTGTTCGTTTCCGGGGAATAGGTCATACTGTCGGTCAGGATGTGTTCATGCTGTATGGGGCCGTCCCGTTCCCCGAGGATGAGTTCCAGCTCGTCTTTCGCTATCCGGAATTCGTTTGTCGCTGATTCGACAGCATTGTGCGCCTGGCTCCGCTGCACGCTCGCTGTCAGCTGCTCAAGGTGCGTCCCTTCCCCCGCTTTGCGTCGTGCCGAAGATTTAGCGGCAAAATCCTCCGCGAGCGTCAGGTACTCCTTCGCAAGGAAGAGTTTCTGCTGTTTCGCAAGGACGCGATGATACGCGCGCTTCACTTGCGCAATCGTTTCCAATTCAGTCGCCGAGTACTCAATCTGAGCCACCCTGAATTCCGAGGATGCAAGCGACCCGCGCAGTGCGATGGTGGTTGGGAAATCAAACGCCTGAGCGAATTCTATCGTACGCTCGCTGAACTGGTCGAGTCCGGCTCCGACGGGAATGAACGCATAGTTGACCGAAATCGATGGCGGAGGCAACGCGAGCGAGCGCCAGTACTGACCCCGCTGGGCATCGATACGCCGGCGGCCGATATGCGTTTGGGGATTGTGTTCGACGGCGATGGAAACTGCTTCTCTGAGCGAGAGCAGCTTAACTGTCTGGGCGGAGATCTGCGAACAAACGCAGGTAACCCCCAGAGTGAGGAAGAGGAGATAGTTTTTCACAACTGTACTCCACGATGAATTGGATGTGGTTCAATGAAGAAGAGAAACCCATTCTTCCACGTTTGAGCGGTGCGAAGGAACGAATCAGTTGAATCGAAATCTAGGCGGCGATGGGAGGACGAATGATCGGCTCAGAAGGCAGGTCAAGCAGCGCATAGAGACCGACAACCGGGATGGGCGTGAGGGCCTTCACAAAAGAGGTGAAACTCTCAGCTCCTGGCAAAGCCTTGAGATGACAAACGCAGGAACAGGCGGCTGCAGTGGTCGGAGAAAGATCTCGAGTTGACGACGATTCCTTTGAGAGAACGATGCAGACAAGAGAACCGCAGTCCTCACTTTTACCGGCCCCGATACAGTCAGCTTCACAGCACCATACAAGGGAAACAGCCAGAAGAAAGAGCTGGAGTGCCGACACTGGAGCAAGATGTTTTGCAAAAGCCCGAATCATCGTGGCAAGAGTCTACAAATATTTGGCCTCATCGGCAAGAAGATCTCGTGCTCACGACAATGCCGCTTCTCGCATAAATGGGAAGTCCATGCACCTCGTCAGAAACCCATAAGTTTACAAGATGGCGAAGCATATTGAAATCGATGGCTAAGGCCTGTCCCAACAATCGCCTGGTGAACGAATGGAGGTCCGGCCCCAAATGTACTATCAAGGAAGGGCAACCCACGCCGTTGTTCCGACGGACCTGTGAAAATGGCGGACTTTCTTGTCCCTGAAGGCAAATCTCATCGATCCGAAGGCAGCAAGGTTCTGTGTCGCGAGTGAGCTGTTCGCCACATACAGCGTTACGTTTTAAGGAACTTTGGTTCTCCGGATTGAGTTTCATAGTGATCAACCCGCCACCGAAAATCCTCACAACGCCGGCGGAAAGCGGAAACTGATTGAACAAACAACCATTCCAAACATTCGGCAACTCTAAGGAATCATAGTCAAATGGAAAGACGCGATTTTCTCTTCGCCACAAGTCTCCTCACAGCGTTTGGTGGTCTGCCGCAAGGCGCCTTGGGTGCAATCCAAACTGCCCCTTCGGGGGACTCTTTGAAACCCGTTCTGCTGCCGGCGATGCCGCCTTTGGATCACAAGGGAGGCATGGATATCCGGGTTTGGATGCGTTCTGCTATGACCGATGGTCGATTTTCGAGCGTTGAATGCGCCGTGGCCCCAAAACTCATGGGACCTTCCCCGCACCATCATAAAGAACTGGATGAGTTGATGTTCGTCCTCGAGGGCAGGGCAAGTGTTCTGATCGGCGATGACGTGGTTGAAGTGGAAACGGGTGGTTGGCACTTGCGTCCGCATGGTATCACTCATACATTCTGGAACGCGTCGGACAAACCCCTGCGCTTCATGGACATGTATTTCAATCAGCCTTTCGAGGAATACCTGGAGCGGACATTCCATGAACTCACGCCCGAAAACGGATTCCCGGATAATTCTGAGAAGAAAAAAAAGGAAAGGGATTTCCTGACTGAGAAATTCGGCATCGTTCATTCGCCGACAGCGCGGGAAGAGCGCAAGGCGATTGCTGAGAAGTACGGCTTGAAGTTACCTGCGCCTCGCTAAAACTCTTTCCGCGGCGGGACCTTCCAGATTGTACCAAGAATCCCGGGCTTCGTCCGACGCGGATCCGGCGGATCCATTTTCTGAATTGTCCCAAGCGGAACGTTTGGCTGATAGTACACTGTCAGTATGACGCCTCGGTCCAGCTCGATTGAAGCCGGGTAGCCCAAATCGCTGTTCGGCGCGTCATCACGCAGAATCACTTCGTCCCGAAGACTCCAGTTCACCCCATCATCGCTCACGCATGCACGTTGGCCGTACGGCGGGCGACGATAGCCGTATGTGCAGAGAACTCTTCCGTCAGAGAGCAGAGCAAGGTGGGGCGGAAATCCCCAGAGCGGTGTCGCGAACGGTGCAGCCCACGTCTTCCCGTTGTCGTCTGAGTACGATTCCCACAACACACACCGTGGATCACGGTCATTGTAGGGACGCGCGGTCGCACGGATCATCATGATCACACGCCCCGTCTTGAGTTGCAGCATGTGCGGCTCACCGAAACTCAGACTTTCGGGGTGCGGGGATACGATGGCCGCCAGACGACGCCATGGGCCGGACGCAGAATCGGCCGTGTGAACAATGATGCTGTCCGGGCTTTCGCGATACGAGGCAAGCAGCAGCCCCCCTGACGCCAGCTCGATCCCGCCGTGAACTGAGTCGTGTCCCTCCCTCAAGTTCGACCATGTTCGTCCACCATCGCTCGAGATCGCCGTCGAGCCTCCGGAGTTTTTCCTTTCAGCCCGGTACTCCTCCCTCCCGACCATCGCGATCCAGCGGTCCAGTAGATCACGTCCGTAGGAGTTCCGCGCCAGATTTACGTACGACTCCTTCGTCCAGAAGGTCGACCAGAAGTGACCCACGATCCGTCCGTCGCGAAGAGTCGTGATCCCCGATTCTCGGTCATCGATGGGAGAATCGAGGACAGTCGTTGGTCGGAGCCATGTCTTTCCGTTGTTCGTCGACCGGCTGAGAAGTATCGCGCCGTCCGGTCCCAGATGCTCCTCCGTTTTCGTGAACAGCACTATGAGATCGCCTCCCGACGTCCTGGCGATCGACGGCCAGGCGCAGTACTCTGATGGCGATTCGTAGATGCGGATGTGTCTGATGACGACGGCGCGACTCCCGGATTCCGTGCCAACCTGGGATTCGACCAAGCTCGGGCACAAAAGGATCACGGCCAAAGCAAGGTTCATGAGCCTCAATGTTGCGAGCATACGACACATTCGCGTGGATTGCATCTTCTTGAACAAACATCGAATACTCACTATTCTATTTCTGCAAGCGGAATCCGCGAAAACCATGGAAGTACTCATGATTCGTCCAATTCCTGAGTTTTTCATCGCCGTTTGCCGCTGGCATTCAAGCAGCATTGACCTGCGCCGATCGGGCGCTGCTTTCCCCTTGCTTCTCTTTAGCTTCACATATACATTGAGCGCAAAGCACTGCGACTTTTTCCTTTTTGCCCACTCATTGTCGAGTTCGCGCGGTCACGCTGGCGAGGAACCAACCGCTTGTCGATTGATCAGCTTGAGTAAACCGTGGATGACAGCGACACGAAACGAGAGGAGTGAACACATGATCCCCCCCCGGCGCATTCTCATGATTGACGATGATGTCAACCTAGCGAAAGTGATCAGGATCGCGTCGGAGGCAAAGGGATACGCCTTCTTCTCAGCTCAATCCGCCACCGAGGGGCTTGAAGCAATAAAGAAAGTTGAGCCCGACCTGATCATCCTCGACGTCATCATGGAAGACTTCGTTGCCGGATTCCGCGTCGTCAGAGAGTTGAGGACTGCTGCTCCGGACTCCCCCTACAAACGGTTCGAACGCGTTCCGATCCTGATGCTGACCAGCGTTACCTCGAAGACAACTGTCGATTTCAGCGGCAGGGTCAATACCGCTCTCATGCCGGTCGATGCTTTCATTGAGAAGCCGGTCAAACCATCCGAGCTGTTCGCGAAGATCGAAGAACTGTTCCTGGATCGGAAAGCTCCTCAGACTGACACTGCAAACGAGTCCGCTACGGCGTAGCGTGCGGGCGATCTTCGCTTTCCGGTTCGTCAGGAATCGGCATATGAACCGGCAGTGTAAATGTAAATCTCGCCCACCATCCGGGCATGGAATCCGCGCAGATGGTCCCGCCGTGTCTTTCGACAATATTCTTCGTCACAAAGAGGCCAAGTCCGGTACCGGATTTTGTGCTGTAGTTTTCCGCCGTGAAGCGGGAAAACTTCGTGAAGAGCCTGCTGCGCTCATCTGTATCGAATCCCTCCCCCTCATTGTACACAGCAAAGGTATGCATCGCCGAGGCTTGGTCGGTCGTCACCGAAACAAAGATTCCGGCACCCGGCTTGCCGTATTTGATGGCGTTGGAGACGAGATTCTGAAACACCGAGGTCATCAGATCAGGGTCGCAGACCAGCGCCAGGTCAGAAGGGATCGTGCATCGTATCTGCATCTCGTTGTCAACTGCCATTTCCCTGAGTAGCTCCGTGACGTGGTCTATGACATCTCGACGAATATTAACCTTGCGGAGCTTGAGTCTTATCTCCCCCTCCTCGATGCGGCTCAGGTTCAAGAAATTCCCGATCGTGGCGTTAAGATAGTCGGCGCTGCTTGAGCATGCCTTCAGGGTCGCCTCCTGCTCCGCGGTCAATGGCCCCAGCATGCACTCACGTAACGATCCGAGGGCGAACACGATGGAAGCAAGAGGGGACTTCAGCTCATGCGTTACGAAGCCAAGCATTTCAAGGTACGCATGGTTCTTCTCGTCGGCTTCCTTGTATGCCTGTTCGAGTTGCGTTGCAGCATCGTTCAACTTCTGCTCGTGCCGCTCGAGTGAATCCGCCATTGCGTTCAAGGCATGCGCAAGCTCAAGCGCTTCCTTGCTCCCGCGCACATCGTTGACACGCGTATCAAGCTGACCCGAAGAGAGCCTGCGTGTGGCATCCACAAGCTTCGTGAGCGGGCGCCGGGTCCTGGTGGAACAGTATTGCGCGGATCCGATGGACAACACGAGCGCAATTATTCCGATGAGCAGGAACTGTCTCACGAAATGTGAGCGAAAATCGAGATACTTTTTTTCCAGCAATCCGACATAGAGAATGCCGATGATGTCCCCTGCCGGATTGCGGATCGGATCGTAGGCCGACAGGTACCAGTCGTTGACTACGAATGCCCGCGCATGGAACCGCTCCCCGCGTTCGAGGACAATCCGGTACACCTCTTCCGAGACACGCGTGCCGATGGCCCGCGTGCTGTCAGCTTGCAGTACGTTGGTTGCAATGCGCACATCCCCCAGGAAAATCGTTACAGTTCCCACCGGTTTGTTCTCAAAGCTCTCTGTTCCAAAGACCGTGCTGCGGATGTCGTCAACCAGTGAGAACCGCCGGTTGAGCAGGATTCCGCCGTACAGTGCGCCCGCCACTGCGTCGTCCTGACCAAGAACCGGAATTGCCGTTTCGAGAGCCATTCCGCGGTCTTCGACCACTTGATCGGTCGGCACGGAACGTTCTGTGGGTATGATTGGAATGTGTGCGCGATCCGCGAGCTCAACACTCTTCTGCCGCAGATCACCCGGCGCGATGAGGACTGTTCCGTACGTGACCTTGCCACGGAGCGCATTGTCAACCACAATATCGCGCCGGACCGGTTTCCCGGGTGTACCCGATTGCCCTGATCCCGCGATCACATTCCCCCGCGTATCCACAAGCGTCAAAAAGTCGAGCCCGGACTGAAGACGCAATGCCTCAAGGCTGGGTGGTGTCACGCTGCGATGCACTGAATTTGCCAGTGCCTTCCGAACCAGTTGTTGCTGCGAAACCAGGCTGAGGTTCGCTTGCAGTTGCACGGCCTGATCACGGAATGCGGTCCAGGCAGAGTTCAAATCCATCTGAACCCGTAGCTGCGCTTCATCAACCACGACGTCCGTAATAATGGTGTAGCCGGCGAGGATGACACAAAGCCCCGTGACGGCAACCACAAGCGTGGTGCTGAGAACTTGAATAGTGCTGAACTTCAGGGTCATAGGAGTACCTCCGGTGTGCGCATGTTATTTGCGCATCACAAGACAGCTCCAGATCGTCTCCTCGAGCTGTCGGCGGGCATTATCATCCGGACCCGGTGAAGTCTCTCCCCCCGGGGCCGGCTCCCTGTCTGTTGTCTTGGCGCTCTCGCGTTGAAACTCGATTTCGTCAATCGCGAGTTCAATCGGCATGGTTATATAGTGATGCAACGCTGTTCTCTGCGGGCGCGGCTCGCCCCAGTCGATGGTATCGCGGTTGATCGCACTGTTCAGAGCCTGGAGTACTTCGATCAGGTCGTCAGGCCTGTAGCCCGCCGCAAATCTTCCCGATGACGATATTTCAAAATAGTTGCACAGAAGCAGCGTGTTGCCGGTGTGGATGGACGTCAACAGCAGCCTGTAGAGCATGCGGACAAACCATGTGACTTCGTTTTTGTCCATAGAGCGGAGCGCTGCAAAGCGACCGGAATCCTGGTGTTCGCCGAAAATTGCATTGATTGCGGCGATGGAGACGCTGTCCTCAAGTATGGAGAGTGTGCGATAGATACGAAGTTCCACTCGATCGCGTTCCTTCAGAGAGGCCCGCAAATTCTTCAGGTGCCACAGATGGGGTTCCGATTTCAGATGTTCCAGCAGATACCGGATCCTGCGATCAATTGCATGCCGGGGATTGGGTGTCCAGTTGAGGAGAGCGTAGGTGCGTGAGGCATCAACATTGAGTTTCTCATCGATGAAGCGGAGCATCCATGGCTGTTCAAACGGCATGGTGCCTGTGACTCTGCCGATCATCCGGAGCGCGTGCAGTCCGGGAGTAATCGCAACCGGTGGCATGAAGATCGGCTTTCGCTCCTCGCCATAGAAATGGCGCGTGGCGAGCTGGTAGAGCGTTCGATGCGAGGTCGCACCATTCGTGCACGCCTGCACGATGGTCTTCTGCGGGAGTATCTCAGCGGATTCGATGATACGCCGGAAGAAGGAGATGATGTCCCTCATGTGGATATAGGGTACGGCGCTCTCCCCCTTTCCTGCGAGAATCCTCGCCTTCCAGGACCCGCTCAGCCAGGTTTGAAGCATAGTATAGAGAGGAGGGTATTCGCACCAGTCGGTGTATACTGCGCCCAAACGGACGACGCACGAATGGATCGTATTCTGAGGATCCATGATCAGTCGCTCGCCTTCACGCTTGCTCCAGGAGTAGATATGATCGCCGGAGGGGGACGTGTCTTCGCGGATGAACTCATTCGGCGGCGGGAATGGACACGCAGCGACGGAGCTTGAGAAGACAAACAGGCGGGGGCGGATTTCCTGCGAGAGCTCCAGCACGTTGCGTGTGCCGACGACGTTTGTTGTGTAGTATTCCGGGTGGCGCTCACCGCTGAAATCGTAGAACGCCGCAAGATGGAAGACAAAATCCGCTCCGCCTGCAGTGGCAATTTCCCTGAAGACTTCGCTGATGCGCGCCTGATCGGAGATGTCCGCCCGCATCCATGCGATGTTGGGATGAACCGGGGCTTCGCATTCCTGCTGCGTGCGACGAGCAACGGCAAAGATCCTGTAGTCGTTCTTCCACTCGTCGAGGAGTGTTCGCCCTATCAGGCCGGACGCTCCGGTGAGGATAATCGTTGGAGTGCGCTTCATGACCTCTCCTTGCCGCTACAGAGAAGGTTCGGGGATCGGCGGCGGAAATCTCCGACGGACGCTGTACGTTCTCAACCGGTGGAACTTGCAGCACCTGCAGGAATGCTCTTTCGGTATGCGCTGAATGCCCACGCAATGAGAACGCCGAAGGCTCCGTCGACAACACTGGAAAGCAACACCATCCACAGTGGCGCTGCAACCAAAAAGTAGCAGATCAAGAATGCCATCGCGATGAGCTTTGCGACAATTGCGAGATACACGGAGTCGGGAGAGTACACGCACCGTACGGCTGCCATTCCGTACACCACCACCATCACGAAATGAAAAACGCCTGCCTGAGCGCGAAAAAACCGCTCACCCCCCGGCGTAAACCCAAAGACGGAAAGCAAGGCATCGGGGAGAAATATCAACCCGAGGCCGACAAAGAAGGAATGTACGGCGACGAGCCACAGCAGAAGTGACAGCCGCTGCCGCGGCGAGGAGAGGAGACTGCTCCAAGTGGTCGTTTCAGCATTTCTTGTTGAAGTCATGGGAGCATCCATTTGTGGACTCTGGAATCAAGAACATGCAACTCTTGTCTCATGTGCTGATGTGTCAGGTTTGCATCGGGTCAAGTACCTGTGTCCGACGGCAGCGGGCGATTTCAGGTTTCGCGAGACGCACCCCACGGATCACATTCATACCTCATGAACCTGTTCGAACAGAAGGTGTGGCCTCCCGGGAACCGAGAAAGATCGGGTGCATAGAGATTCCGCGGGAGAGAAAGCCGCAAGGTGAGAGCCAACAGCACGATTGTGGGGGGGCGTGCTGCATAAGCGCTGCACTGAAATGAATGTATCAAATTCTCCGGTTAAAAACAGACAACACAGCGCGGGGGATCTATTGAGGAAGGAATACAGCAGAGGCCAGTCAATTTTCAAATCTTCTTCCCATCGAGAGAATCGGAAGTCTCTCATTTTCGAGAACTCTTTCGAATACCTTTTCCGCGATCATCCGGTGGTCCGGAAAATTCTGAGTCCACTTGAGACTCTGTCGTGCATAGAAATCTGATGCACATGGAAATCAACCATGAGGAGCTTTATCACTAATCGGACGGTTCATTGTTAACGAAAAGAAACAGGCTTTTCCATCTCCAGCTTCACAACAGTGTCGACTTTGTTCTGCTCCCGGACCGGCATTCGAATGATCGTCACTTCGTCGGTTTGCTCAATTCTCACATTGCCGCCGGTGAGGGCTTTACCCCTGATGATTCTAGCTTTCAACGACGGCAGCTGCAACTGGTTCCCTTCCCACTTCAGGATATGAAGGTACACCGCATTTCCTTTCATCGTTGAGCCACCCCACGCGCCGTTGGGGAAAGGCCCGCCCCGGGTCCCGTAGACACTCTCTCCGTACTTCGTCAACCACCCTCCCATCTGCCGGAGCACTTTTACCTGTCGAGGTTCAATTTGTCCGTTTGGCATCGGACCGACGTTGAGGAGCAGGTTCCCATCGCCCGCAACACATTGGACGAGAATACGCAGGCATTCTGCGAAGGTCTTGATTGTGTCCTGAGGTTTCCACGACCACTGTTGCCCGAGCGTCATGCAGGTTTCCCATGGCCGGATATTGTCAAACGCCCCGATTCGTTGCTCAGGAGTTTGATAGTCCGCGTTGGGACCAATGTTCTGAGCCCTGTAGTCTTCATAGCCCCCCATATCCAGCCGGTTGTTAATGATCAGCTTCGGCTGGAGCGAACGGACGAGACCGTACGTCGCAGCCTGATCCCATGGAGCCGGTCCGCCGTCAGTGTCAAACCACAACAGATCGATCTGCCCGTAGTTGCCCAGCAGTTCACGCAGATGTCCCTGCATCCGTTTCACGTAGATGCTGTTTCGTTCCGTACGGCAGTCCGGATCTCGCCAGTCCATGGGAGAGTAATACCACCCCACTCTCATGCCCGCCTTGTGGGCGGCGTCAGCCAGTTCACCGCACACATCGCGTTTGAAAGGAGTGCTGGCGATACTGTAGTTGTCGACACCGGAGTGCCACAGACAGAAGCCGTCGCAGTGCTTCGCTGTGAGTACCATGTATTTCATGCCGGCAGCGCGCGCGATGGAAACCCATTCGTCAGCTTTGAACTTCACAGGGTTGAACTGCTTGTAGAGGCTGTCGTACACCTCCACGGGAATCTCCCCCTTCCCCTTGATCCCTCGCCGTTCTCCGCCCCGGGACCAGCTGATCTCCGTTCCTTTGAGGCTGACCGGTCCCCAGTGAATGAACATGCCAAAGCGTGCCTCGCGCCACCATTGGAGATGGTCATCTTTCGACGTGGATCCTCCGTTCTCTTGAGCAACACCTCGAACAGCAAACATCAGAAGGGAGATTACCAGAAGTGTGATCGTTTTCATTGCGGAACCTCATATAGCTGAAAGCAATCTCAAAAATGCATTGTTCTGATTACATGAGATGTTGCCTTTGCGGCTCTTGGCGGTTGTATTCTAACCGCGAAGGCCGCAAAGAGGCGCCAAGGGGGTTTTTGAGGTGAGTTCTGGTTGCTTTCAACCGATGTCAGTAATATCGTACTCACCCAAATTCAGCGGGTACTTGCCATACTCACGCACGAGCTTCACGACGAAGTCGTAGTTCTCACCCGACACATTGGTTGGCACAGAGTGGTCCGATTGGACGATATATCCGCCCCCTTTCGCGGCGTTCAATTTGCTCAGCACCATTCTCTTGATATCCTCCTGCGTGCCGTTCGCCCAGGTGATGACGTCCAGATTGCCGCAGAATCCAATTTTGTGTCCGTATTGCCGGCGCAAAGCGACCACGTCCATACCGGCTTTCGCTTCGAGCGGATTGTAGGCGTCCACACCGATGTCGATGAAATCCTGAAAGATCCTACTGACATTTCCGCATCCATGATAGATGACCGGAATGCCGTTCGAGTGGCATTCATCGACAATCGCTTTGACAACGGGTTTGAAACATCGTCGCCAGTAGTCGGGTGAAAAGAATAAGTCCTTGGTGTAGGCAACATCTCCCCAGATGACCATCCCATCCAGCCTGCCGTCCGCCGCCTTGATCTGAGCCTTTGTGATGCCAAGTGCAAACTCGCCGATACGCTCGATGAACCTGGCGAGTTCGTCAGGATAGAGACAGATCCAGAGCATCACGTTTTCCGAACCGATAATGCGCCAGAGCATCTCTTGTCCTTCGCATACGCTGCCGTAGACAGGGAAGTCGGTGTGCAGTGATTTCACAGTCTCGAGCCACGCCGGCGAATTCCTCGCGAAACCATCGCCGACCCCTGCAATCTGGTTGTCGCCGGCATTGAAATACCGTCGGTCATCCCGGGGATCGTCGAATTGGAAGGAATCCATTTTCTCAATCGTATCAGTTTCAAATCTCAGGAAGGCAGGCATGGGATCGGCAAACTGTTTTTTGATCACAGCCTCAAATCCGGTGCGGAGGAGTACATGTTCAGAAGATTCCTCAAGCAACTCGAACTGCTTGATATGAGGATCCATATTGGGAACGGTGACGATCCAGTCGAGATCGTAGTGCTTGTAGATGTCTGCGTCCTTCGCAAGCCCAAGGTCACGGCGCCAGCGGTCGAGGAAGCTGCCCCAGAAGAAATCGCTGATCGGAACACGATCCGCCTCTTCGTGGCGCAGAGTCTTGTTCATTCTGTTCAATTTCGCAAGACATCTGGGACTTCGTTCCATGAAATGCCCTCGCATGCTTGGAGAAAGGAGGTCGGCGTCAAGACTCGAATTGCAGGCACAATAGTGGATTCAAATTGAAATCCCGACCAGTTTGCCGGCCAGTTGTGCGGCCGGATTTCGCCAATCGGGATTCTTCTGTACAAGGGCATTAGACGCCCTGAATGGCACTCCGGCCAGACTCCTCGCGGCTACTTTACCAAGACCATTTTCTTCGTCTGAACATTGTCTCCGGCTTGCAGCCGATACAGGTACACACCGGTCGGATATGCCGAAGCATCCCACCGTGTAACATACGATCCGGGCTTCTGGATCGCGTTCACAAGTGAGGCCACTTCTCTCCCCAGTACATCAAAGACCTTGAGCTTCACGAAGCTATTAGCTGACCCTTCGACTCCGCTCAGGGCAGGCAGCTGATAGCTGATCGCTGTACTTGGATTGAACGGGTTGGGATAGTTCTGGTCGAGACTGAACGAAGCAGGAGCAAACGCTGCCTTTTCGACATCGGTGACAACACCGGGATACTTCAGCCTGAGATTATCCACATAGATGGTCCCTGAAGTTGCCTGTCCGGGAATATTGTCGCCCGCAAGCTGTATCTCTATTCTCCCGAGAGTCAATGGCGGAACCGCATCATATGTGCCGGAGAGAGAAGACAACCCTGTCATTGGAGCATTGATGACATCGAAAATCTGGGCGTTGTTCAGGAACTTCGCTCCGAAAGCACGGAAGAGCCGGGACTCAGTATCCGAAAAACGATAGTAGAGCCTATGCCTGCGTCCATCGGATTTTACATCGAGATAGATGGAATCGGGAATTCCGTAGAGAAGAAGGGCTTTGTTCAGGTACACCATGGGGGCCGACTTTGAAGGATCATAGGTGAACCTGTAATCTATCTTAAAGGATGCGTTCCCCGCAGACTTCTGATCCACTGCAAGCGTTACGGAAAGTGAATCCAGATTCAGTCCGTCAAAAGTCCATCCGCTCAAACTCTCTAGCCGGTCGAGACTGACCAAACCACTCGCACCTTCGACCCTTACGACACTGGTATCACTGTATCCGCCCAATGTGGCAATGATCTTTGTGGTACCGCTTTTCTTTCCGGTGAATACGCCCGTTGGATCAACGGTCCCTACTGAAGGATCTGTCGAAACGAATGCGAACTTCGTCGTCGGCACGCTGTGCCAGACCGCTTCTGCATCATACGTATCGACACTCAGCTTGAGGGTTCTCAGGGTGTCAATCACAGCAAGTTTCGGTTTTACGATGAAGTACTTGAAGTCATACGTCTTCACGAAACATGAAGTCGTCACGCCGTTGAACTTCGCAAACACGTATCCGCTGTCGGGACGATCGGCAGGAGTGAATATGCCTGACGGAGATATCGTGCCAATCCTGGTGTCGCATGTGTACTGTATCATAGGTTGCGGCAGAATAATCTTGTTCCCTGATTTGTCGATCACCGTGGACAGGAAAGCATACGTTTCATAATGAAAGACCTTCACCGATGTTGCGGAGAGGGCCAACGACGTCAGATCCTGCGGCGCGGAAGAGGCGAGGACCATGAGCGAATAGAAGAAATTCGGACCGAACACACGGAGACTGTCTTCGTTTCCTCCATGTCCCATCTGAGGAAAGAAGGATCCCTGGTTATAGATTCCGAGCTGCAACGCAGCTCTGGAAATCGCGACACCACCGAACATTTTGATTTGAAAATCACCGGATACTCCGCTGTCCGGAGGGACAATCGTGTCCAGCAAACCGTGGAAATTAGCCACGGGCACTTCTCCCTTATCGATCCAGGTCGGATCGATGATAGATCCGCAGTAGTTCACAATTCCCTTGATGGCCGTCGAGAATCCCGGATTTCCACTCGCGCCTTCGATATTTCCCCACTTCGCCTGATTAATGTCCGGCGGGATTTCGTCTTGGTTCCAGTAAGCATAATGCACCGCGACCATGGACCCCGCCGATGATCCCTCAAGGAAGATTTGCGAGGTGTCAATGCCGTACTGTGCACCTTTTGAACGGAAGAAACGTACAGCAGCTTTGGTATCCTGAACTCCGCGCAACAAAGCCTCCAATATCGTCCTGACGCCCTTCGGAGATTCAATGCCGACTCTATAGTCTATGGAAACTGCGACGTATCCGCGTTTCGCAAAATCGGTGCAGAACGCGCTCATGTCGATTCTGTCGCCGACGATCAGACTCCCGCCGTGTAAGCAGATAACGAGCGGCCTGAGTTTTAGAGTATCATTCGCCGGCTGATAGAGATCCAGCATCAGCGCAGCGTTCGATCCATCAATATTGACGTTACTCCCGTATTGAATGCCCTTTGTGACAGTGGCAGAAGGAAAAATGATGTCTTTGTAACGTGTTCCCGCGTGAATGGTCTCTGAAGAAATGATCACGAATATAATCACGAGCATTTTGTTGGAGAAACTATGAAGTGATTTCACTGGTTTATCCCCTTTCATGGTCGCTCTTGAAATCTCTGAGTCAGATTGCCGGAGCAGGAATCTATGCAATACTAATCTGCGATTTCGGGGAACGAATGTCAAATCTACGATTGAATGCTGCCCCCCCCGGCAAGTCATTTGACTCTTCCTCTCCATATGGTTACAATAGTGCTGATTCCAATATGTTTTGTTGTAGCTTATATCGCGGAGACGCTGAGTCCGCACCAGCCCGCCATGCGGTCTGGCGGGGAGAATCGCAGAGCGATAAGATCGACAACCTCTGCGTTGCTCCGCGTCCTCTGCGGCTCTGCGTTAGAAACCATAAAGACGAAAAACAAAACATTCATTGACGCCTATGACCCGCCGACGTCGGAGACACGGTGTGCTGACTGCACTCCTCTTTCCTTTCCTCCTATTGTCCGCCCAACTCGATGCCATCGCAAGGCAGCAGTATCTTGTTGTCAACATCATACCGGGCGAACAATACGAAGAGGTATTCCAGCAGGTTCGGAAGCTCCAAAACCCGAAGAGCACAGCCGGTGTTCGCCTGGGGATCGGTGCGATTTTCTCCTACCTGAATGAGTCAAGGGATCAATGCCGGTCCCGCGTCCTCGGATTCCTCTCTCTTGCGGAACAGTATGATATCCCGATCATCGTTCAACTCGACGGAGAACAGTGGTGGGACGCGCGCCCCGACCTCTGGAACTGGTGGGATCGTGGACGTGATGGCTACAACCCCGGAAACCGGATGAATGTAGAATGGACCGGCTGGGATTCCGCATATGCGATGAAGATCGCCTGGCGGAACTGGGGAAAACAAATCCGTGTCCTTCCCCCCCCGAATCTCATGAGTCCCCCCTATCGACAAGCCTGCCATGATGAAATGCGAGTGCTCGTTCCCCTGGTCCTCGAGTGGTGGAAACATCTGCCTGATGACAGGAAATCACTTCTTCTCGGCATCAAAATCGGATGGGAAAGTTCAATCGGGGTGAACGCATTCTATTTGCCGAATGGAAACGATCTTCTTGATCGACCTGAAAGCGCGGACCCTCAGGTAGAACTGAAAGGCGATCAGGTGCCAGGTCGCGGGGTCATCGCGAGCGGCTATGCGGCTGTCACGACGGCCGGTTTGGCGAAGAGCGGACCGCTGCAGGAAAAAGACGTGGCTGAAATTGTGCGGCGACACCTCGACGACCTCTGTGCCCTGGCATCAGGGCTCGGTGTGCCGCGCCAGAAGCTGTTTACACATGTCGGTGGTTGGAAAGAAGAGGAGTTGTTGTACGATGCGGCCCTGAACAGGTATTCCTGTCCCGGATGGAGTTTCTACAGGCATGCAGGCGACGCGTTAAAAGACAGGGGTGTGCAGAGAGTTCTGCGGAAGAGCGATGCACCGTTTTGGGGTGCGGTGGAGTGGATGCTCATGGGAACTGAGGGCGAACAGGCATGGCATGAAGCGATCACGCGAACGTTGTCGATTCCTAAATGCCGGTATCTGTGCATCTACAATTGGAGCGGCATCAGAGACAACCGTGGAGCAGTTGCGGCGATCGAGGCGGTGCTGAGCGACGGGGCACGGCGGTAACCCTTTCTTTCTGCGCAAACAATGAAACAAGTACGCGGCTTTTGTTCGCCCCTTTCGAATGCGACGCTAGGCATACACCCGTAGCACCCAGCTGATCAGCAGCGCGAAAACGTATAGACCCACCCCAAACGCTGTATGGTTCATCAGAGTACGTAGCCTTGCCTGCGCAGGACGTGGCGTCTTTGATGCAGCAAATCCAAACCCAAATGCTGGTTGCATGATGAAGAATGGCGCAACGACCGTTACGACCCCGAAGACGATCGCGGGAATCAGCGTCGGATGCTGAAGCCAGTCGCTGCCTGCTAATGCGAGGAAGACGATGGCGAACGTGGTGCCGATCATGTAGTGGGCGATCCATCCTACCGCGCATTCTCCGCTCTTCTGTGGAGAAGACACAATATTTGAATGCTTAAAGGTTCCTTCCGGCATGTATCGAAGCCAGCGCCCAACCAGACAGATGTTGGAAGGAGTAATCTTGAAGGCATGCTTGAGAAGCTGCGCCCAAAGATCAAACGTAAGGGTCGCGCCAAGCCCAATGATGATTGCACTGATGAGGGAAAGAGCCATATTATTTATGAGTCACCTGGCCTATTGTTTGAGTCTTTATACCAACCACGAGCAGGTAGAGGACCATCCACGGCTCCGCGATGGTCGGCAGGATGGTTGCAAAACCGTGAATGGCTTTGCCGACGTCGGGGAGTAGGAACGCCGCGAGAAGGTCCACGAGGTAGCTGGCGCACGCCGCAATGAGTACGATGCCCAATGTCTTGGGGAACCACCCTGATTTGTAGGCCAGATATCCCAACGGGGCCAGCCACAGGCCAAAGAAGATCTGTGCAATGAGCAACCCATAATGCTGAGCGTCGAGCAGGAGCAGTACGACTGCATTCGAACCCGCGGTGCCCAACGAGGTCATGTCGACGGCACCGGTTGCAACCCGCAAGCCCTCAAACTCAAAAAGCGCACTAAGACATGTGATCGCGCTCGCGATTCCGACGAAGACAAGCATTGCCCTTGCCACACTCTTGTGCACGTGCTGAAACAGAATGTAGAGCACCAAAGCCAAGATGATAAAGAACGTCCCATCCAACAGGTCAGCGACGACGCCCAGGCGGACAAGTCCGGAGTTTGCGACAACGTTTCCAGCCGTGACTGCCGCATTACCGGCAACGTACATCTTAGGTTCCACGTATCCTTCGGCAAAGCCGCCAAAGATGCCAACGAGCAAGTAGAGGACGCCGGCGATTCTCGCAGTCTTCTTGTTTGAATTTATGCTGTTGTTCTCTTCTTCAAGAATCAATTGATTGCCTTGTCAATTTCAGAAGTAATTGGATTGTGTCCTGGTTTGATTGTGGTTATCAACGCGGATACTCAGAGTCCGCCGACAAACCCAGAGGAGCATCCAAATTAAGGCCTCTCCGCGATTCTCCCCGCCAGACCTCAGGGCGCCCGCCTGCATCGCGGAATTCGTCGCGGCGGGCAGGCCCGTTACCTTAGCAAAAGAAGTTTCTTGGTATCGGTGAATGAACCTGTTTGCAGGCAATAGAAATACACACTGCTCGCCAAACCTGCGGCGTTCCAGTTTTGCGAGTATGTTCCGGCAGGGAGTTCTTCCGATACGAGTATTGAAACTTCTCTTCCCAAGACATTAAATACTCGCAGCGATACAAATGATTTTGATGCAAGCCCGAATGAGATGGTGGTTGTCGGGTTAAAAGGGTTTGGGTAGTTCTGGCCCAAGCTGAAGTGCATTGGCAAGTCTGCAGTTATTTTCTGAATATCCGCAGCAGGATGAGATTTTGAAGCATACATCGTATTCCCATAACAGCCGAGATTTATCCTGTTTCCGCTCGGAGCCGGCTCATTGTTATAGACGGAAGTCAAATCTCCTGCATCAATGGCAGGGCTGTGGACACCGTCAATGACCCAGGCCTGACTCTTGGGAGCGTATCGTCCGCCCTTGGATTTCAGGTGAAAATCTTTGTTCGAAGTATCTGCAAACAAGGGGTCGGCTTTGAAATTTCCCTGACCCGTAAATCCCTCCTGGCTCAATGTATACGTAACGGTCAATGCGCTGCTGGTATTGATATAGAAATCGTCTCCGTTTCCTGCAAGAACACAATTGCGCAGCGTTCCAAAAGAAGAGTTATCCAGATAAATCGCATTTCCGCCCAGAGTATCAGGTGAATAGTTATTCACTACTGTGCAATTTGTCAGATAAACATGTGAAGAATCTGTGGCAGTGTTGTCCACTGCAATGCCTGCTCCGTAAAGTGAAGTACGGTTATTGTAAATCAACTCATGATCCATATAAGCGATCCCGCCATCGTCCACGAAAACCGCTCCTCCATAAGTCGGACAATAATTATCCTTTATAACATTGAACGACATATGAGCAATTCCCAGTATCAAAACCCCTCCACCCCAGCCATAACTGTTTTGCAGATAATTACCGGAAATAATATTGCTCCTGATAGTTACATAGCCACCTAAATAGACACCGGCACCATGATCATCGTAGCCGGTATTGTTTTCAATCAGGTTGCCTTCCACCAACAAAGAATCGGATGGAGTAAAGTTCCCGGATAGACCGGCACCTCTACCTCCATGGTTGTTTCGGATGATGTTATTCAGAACCCGATGATTATTACCGGCTACCCAAACTCCTGCGCCAGATGTTATTACCCCTGGTTGACCGTTACTTTCGATAATATTATTGGATATGGTAACATTATCGACATGGGGCCAGGAAGTAGCTACATCAAAGACAATTCCCTTCTTGCTGTTGCGCACAGCGAAATTATCAAATACGAAACGGAACGGATTAAAATTGAAACGGGTCAGGTTCACACCGATGCTGTCAACCCCGCCAGTTATGATTGTCAGCGACGGGTCGATGGTTCTGATCGAAAAATCTCCACCTGTCCCGGCATTATAAGAAGCAGTAGTACCACCAGTATATCCGCCTAAAATTGACAGCGGTTTTCCCATGTTGTCAATCCTACCGTAAATTCCGACTGCAACCAGTATAGTGTCGTTGTCGGCAGCATTTGCAATTGCTGTCTGTATGCCATTATATGGATATCGTCTACTGCCGTTTTGGGTGGAGGAGAGATTATTGTCATCAACGCACAGTACCGCGGTCTGCACCGATTGGGCAAGCAATCGACTCATGTTGGTCGATACCAGAAAACCCAACAAGAGAAACCGGAAAATGTTTTTCACAGGTATTTCTCCTTTTGTTAAACTGTGAAAGGCAATTGCAGCTAACTGGTACAACTACTTCAGGCCTCTCGGGCACTACGATTTGTCCAAAGATCAACAGCCCTTCGTCGACCTAGCGTTTGATAAAACCTTTAGGAGGCAATTGCAGTTGAATAGAATCCTCTGAAGATCAGCCACACACCGACAAACACCTCCCAAAGGCCACCCGGAATCGAGGAAACCAGGCCCAGACCGGACCCCATGATTTCCGACACCATCCCGAAAAAAATGATCGCGTATCCAGCGAGGCCCCAGACGGCTATCCAACGGGGAATCAACTTTGTCCTGTAGAATGTGTAGCAAAGCATCAAACCAGCTATCCCAAGAACGCTCATGGCGATATCGTAGGCATACAGGCTCGCCTGCACGGAAACATTGCTCAGGGCTTGAAGATGATGGGCCTCGGCGGCCGCTGCTTTCAGGTACTCCCTCCCCAGTGGTATCTGAAGAAGCATGAAGAGAACCATGACGGCAATGAATACGGCGTCGATGATCCTAAAACTGAGGTATCCGACCGCTATGCGCTCGTTGTGTTGCTTCAGGACCGGGAACATCAGGACACCGTGAGCAACATCGCCGGCGACGGCCATCAGCCAGAGCACCGCGCCGATTGCCAACGTCATGCTGTGCGCGGAAACTGTTGAAAGGTGAATCGGCGCGCCAAGAATGGATTGGATGAGTGTATTCCCCACAATGCCTACAACGAACCCAGCGAGGTACACCGCCCCTACGATTCTTGCTGTCGTTCTATATGGATCGATGCTTCCACTTTCTTCTTTCATGGTCAGCTGTTGGTTTCTCCAGAGGTTGGGACTATTCTCGCAGGAGTCGAAGCGATTGCAGATACGTTGAATCCTTTTGCAAACAACCATACCGGCATAAGGATGATTTCAAAGGTCGCGACGGGAACAGCCACTATCGATGCTGAACCGCCGGGCGTGGGATCAATCACACCAAATAAGGCAAGTATCGCGGCTGGTAACAACACGGCATATCCAACAATACCGACAACGGAAATAAACCGCGGAACGAGTTTTGTTTGATACAGAATGGTTGTAAGAATAATACCGCCCAGGCCCAGGAAAATTAATTGGAGGATGTTCAGGAACCAATTTTCTGCCTGTTTGAGCACCGAGCCTATTGCTTGATACGAGCTGACGTCTCTCGCTCCTGCCCTGATGAATTCCTGGCTTAGCGGTATGAGCAACAGTGCGAAGAATACGCCGACAATCATCAGTATGGACTCGAATATTCTCATACTCAAATACCCGAGAGCCATGCTTTCGCTCTGCCTCTTCAAAATCGGAAACATCAGAAGCCCGATAAATACAATGCCAATATCATTGATCAACCAACCGAGCATTCCGCTTATGACGGTTGCGCTTTTGGGAAAAACCGTGGTCAGATAATCTGGTACATTTATTACGGGATTGATCAGGACAGCACCAGCTATGGCGCCAATGGCTGTGACCAGCCACAGGGAGGCCACCAATATTTCCGTTCTACGAAGTCTTGGATCAGAAGTCATGCTCACTTCCTTTTTTGAACACTATGGATGGCGGAGAGGGCATTCAACCCTCTGCCTTCCATGATTCATTTCTATGCCGCGCTTAAGAGCTCGTTCGTCGCCGATGTATTAAACCCTTTAGCAATGAGCCAGACGCCCAGCGAAAACTCAAATAGCGCGACCGGAATTGCGGCCAGCGCTGTCGAGGGGTCATGTTGCCCGATCAGACCAAACAGCACGGCGACATCGCCGGCAACAAGCAGGACTCCTCCGACTAATCCGATCAGCGAAAGGATTCGAGGCACCAGGCGAGACTGGTACAGCAGGAAACCCAGTAACAGGTCGTTCACGGCCGGCATGAAGCTTTGTCCGATGAGGAATATCCGGTCATACAAGGCGACCAGCGCGTGGCCGGTAACCAACGCACCAGCACCAGCTCCGGCCTGCCGCAAGGTCACGACCGACAGGAGGAACGCGACGCCAGCGAAGATGGTGCCGGCTTCCAGGACTCGGGAGCCGACGAGGCCCAACGCTACCCCTTCGTTCTGTTTCTTCAGCACCGGATAGAGCGCGACCGCAGTGCCGATGCCCGCGAGAGCCACAATGATCTCAAGAATACCGCCGATGATCACTGCAGTATCCGGCCCAGGGCCGACGATGTAGTTTGGATCGCGTATCGAACCGTAGAGTGCGAGTGTCGGGATCGAGACAAACGTGAGCAGGTAGAGCACGCCCGCAACAAGCGCTGTTCTTCTTGTGGAATTCAAGGGATCCTCCTTCATCTGACATTGGCGTTCTGAATCAAGTGTCGTTCGAACCATTCGTTTTGTCAAACGTATCAAGCGGGACAAGACGAGAGTTTGACCTCAAAGTGTGAAGCGTGCAGCCAGCTCGTTGTCAACGAGAACAGTCGTTTCCCAGCCAGCTCCAAATATTCCCAGGATTCCGTTGTTGTACGTCGAGAAAAAATGCACCTCGTGTCCTTGGTAAGTTCCCTTCGCATCAATCGTGTTGGCGAAAGCAGCGGGCTTCTCTGACACGACTACGCTATCATTGATGGCTATTGAGATCTTGCCGGTGAGGGGCCCATGGCTTGCAGTGATATTCCAGTGTGTCACGGCATTCTTTGGTTTATACATAGAGAATTGGGACGCGGTGCAGCCGGCGAGCAATACGAGGCCGCAGAGGGCGAGAAGAGTCTTGTTCATGATATTACCTCCCGTTAGGTTAGTGGGCGTGAGAAATGAAACGATATGAACGAGATTGTTTCACGTTATCGGAAATCGCCGTATGGAGTCAATACAGTGGCCGAAAGAATGAATATTACTCCGACAATGATTCCGCGCTCACTGTTCGGCGTCACTTTCTTCTTTCTCGTGACAATTTCGGCGAATCAGGTTGGATAAGGAGGACCAACTACGGAGGACAGAACGAGGTTTATCCTTAGATAGGTATGATCCTATTCCTACATTTTGAACAACGCAAACGGTCAATACGTTCCACCTGCCTCTCCCAGAGGAAGCGATGTACACGCCAGCGATGCTGCATCACTTGATTGATGTGAAGAGAAACAGGTGCGGTGTTGTTCTCAGACTCGAGTAGGTAAGAAACGGGGAATTCAGAAGGAACGAGGCACTATGGGAGTTGTATGGGTGGTACCCGGCTGTACACCTGCAACCGTTCACAAACAGAGGGACAGATGGTCTTCTTCTGACTTTCAAGCTTCACGCATTTCACCCCCATTGTTCTGCAACCTGCCGCAAGAATTGCCGGCTACCCTCAGCCGCCTGCTCGTTTGTATCTTCCAACAAGATGCTGATTCCTGGCTTTTGTGTAACGGCAAATTTCATCACCAGATCGTGCCGCAGCTTTCCAAGACCCGCACTTGAACTTTTGAACTGGCCGTGTTCGACAACGAAATCTTTCGCATGAATGACCGCAATCCGGTCGCCGAACAGTTCTAGCGATTCGCCAATGACCCGCTCCTGCTCGTGATAATTGTCGGGCGAAAGCAGGTTCACCGGATCGAAGACCACTTGCAGGTTATTCGACGCAACGCTATCAAGCATCCGCCTCATCTTTTGCGGCGTCGAGACAACGTGCGATGTGACCGCCTCGATGCCGACGATGACGCCGAAGTGTTCAGCCTCAGCGACAAGCTCTGCGATGCTCGCAAGCGATTGTTGAAAGGCGGCCTCGCCGTGGTTCTCGGCATGAGGTGAATAGTCCGCGTTGACCGAACCGGTTTCGAGCGCGACGAGTCCGTTCCCGAAATCGCGGGCGTAGCGCAGGTGTTCCTTGAAAAGTCCGAGCAGCGATTGCCGCGTCGCGGGATCGGGGTGAATCGGATTCACGTAGCAGCCGAGCACCGCGATTTGGACGTCATGTTCCTGAAACGCCCTTCCGATTTCAAACGCGAGACCCGGATTTAGAAGGCCAGGTTTCAAATTGAGTCCGGCGATGGCCTTGCCGAGTGCGAGCTGTGCGCAGACCAGATCGCTCGCCGCGATTTTCGCGGCAAGCTCGCCGGCCGGCAAGCGACCGAAATCGTGGGCACGAACGCCGATGCGAATGGGTACAGAGAAACTCAAGTCGATGCCTCAACCTTGTTTTGTGCGAGCCTTTTCCTGAAAGATGTATTCACTCAACAACAGGAGTGTCAAGCCCTGCCCGTACAGCGTCGGATAGCGGGTCAGTTTGCCGTACGCATCAATCGTAGGCATGATCGGCGTACCTCCCGAAACGCCTTCGACTGCGCCTTCAGCATTGATTTTTGTGATCACTCCCTCCATGGCTTTGAGGGCACTTGCCATGGTGCCGGGCTCCAGCAGATGGAGACGTACCGCTTTCATGATACCTCCTGCAACACCGGCACTGCCGGATGTCTCCTGATAAAAATCGGGTCTGTTCATGACGGTGTGCCATAGACCATTCTCTGCCTGATATTTCAAAATACCGTCCACCAGGTGTTTGTATCTGGTATTGATTTCTTTCGGCACTTCCACCAAATCACGTATGGTCTCGATGATGATCGGAGCGCCAATCACCACCCATGAGTTCCCCCTGGTCCAGAGGGCACCCGACATATGATGGTTTCCCACACAATGATATCCATGATAGAGAATCCCGGTGTTCTCATCCTGCAGAAGCTGCAGATGCGAAAGCAATTGCTTGATGACCTGATCTGCTGTTTTGATATTCGCTGTGAGTTTCGCCGTACGTGAAAGAAATACCAAAGCCATAAAAACTGTATCCGCCCACACCTCATCCGAAACAGACGCTCCGTGAAAGAACACACCATCCTTGGATCTCCCGGCATTTGACATTACCCAGTCAGCGTACTCGACCGCAGTATCCCGATAGTACGGCTCCTTGGTTCTCAAATACATATCCGGATAGATGGCGAGCGGGGTCAAATAGTTGACATGATCTTTCTTCGCACACTGGTGTTTGTTCCTGGCAATCCAATTCTTCATGTACTCCAATACTTCTGGATTGTGCGTCTTTTCATAGTAGTCCGAAATTGCAGTCATCCCTACTCCTGCATTCCAGTCCCAATCATTGATATCCATACCCCAACTGGCAGGATCATGGTCGACTTCATTTGCAGTCTCACGTACCAATCCTGCGTTTCCTCTTTTCATGAATTCATAAACGCTACTTGCTTTTTCTTGCGCCAACGATAGATTCATTGTATTCACTCCTTTGCCATCGGTTGTGCCTCGTCATAACTCCATCCAGGTGTAAAATACTAAATTCAAATTGAAATCGATACTTTTGTTCTGTGCCAATTATCAGGTCAAAAGCCCAAATGCTCGGATCGCTCCTCTCGTTCTGTCCCGGATTCTCCAAATCAAGAACTTGAGGCCAGGTGGAAATATTAATCTGATAGTTCATGATGCAGCCCTGATCCCGTTGGACTCTTGAAGAGAAACAGCCTGCAACTTGTCGTGAAAAGGAAATGCCGATCAACATTGGTCGATCGGCATTCCTGGAGTAGCCTGCCCTGAGCGAGTCGCATCGTTTCTTGATGTGACGAGTCGAACCCTTCGACTCCTCTTGGAAATTGCTGTGGGATCGCTCAGGGTTCGATCCCGAGCGAAGTCTAAACGTTCCATGTTGAGACGAAGCCGAGGGATCGAAGGACGGCGGCCCGCCTACATCCCTCCGGGACTTCGGCGGGTAATCAGGACCCTTCGGCTCACCTTCGACTCCCCCTCGACTCGCACTCAGTTCGTTTACGAGGGTCGCTCGGGACTTTACAAAAAACGTTCAGCTTGAATTCGAATTTCTGCTCATCCCACAAAAAAGGAAACGCCCCGACGAGCGGGGCGCTTCCTTTTTTAGTAGCGGGGGCAGGACTTGAACCTGCAACCTTCGGGTTATGAGCCCGACGAGCTTCCAATTGCTCCACCCCGCGATGTGTGATTAATAATATACAACCCTTTTCAGCTCAAGTCAAGGCGCGTTTTGATCACCAATTCACAGCACATCTGCATCCAGATCAACCGACATCTTGAGCGCATTTTCAGTATTTTCCAGCTGTGAAAGAAATCCAGGAACATATCAGGAAGATCTTCTCCGAAGGCGGATCGCTCAGCTCGGTGCCGGAATTCGAGTTCAGACCGCAACAGCTCGAAATGGCTACGGCCATTGCATCTGCAGTCGATTCACGATCCCATTTGATCGTCGAGGCCCCGACGGGAGTGGGAAAGAGCCTGGCCTATCTCGTTCCCGCAATTCTCCACGCCGTGCTGCGCGATCGCAAAGCGATCATCTCATCGCACACGAAGAATCTCCAGGAACAATTGCTCCGAAAAGACGTCGAGCTAGCACGAACACTTCTCCCGGTTGAATTCAACGCCGCCTTGTTGAAAGGACGCAAGAATTACCTCTGCACCACACGTCTCGAGAATGCGCAAAACCACCAACGGCAACTCTTCGGGAAAGATGAGGCATCAGAGCTCGAACTTTTGAGGGAATGGGCAGAAACCACACGCGACGGCGACCTCGATTCGCTTCCGTTCACGTTGAGCCAGACAATCCGTCAGCTGATTTGGTCCGAGCAGGGGGCCTGCAGTCAGAAAATATGCGGAACGGGATGCTTCTTCCAGCGCGCGAAAGCCCGCGCCCGCGAGGCAAACCTCATCGTCATGAACCACGCTCTGTTCTTCACACTGCTCACTTCTCAACCTCCGCGAGAGGGATTCCTCTACGACAACGACTTCGTCATCTTCGATGAAGCCCATACGCTGGAGTCGGTCGCCGGTGTGGGAATCGGCAAGGACCTTTCTCGGGCACAGGTCCTCTATGCAATTCACCGCCTCTACAATCCCCGGACAAAGAAAGGGCTGCTCTCAAAAATCAGGAAGAAATACGCCCGGGATTTGTGCATCGAGGCCGAAATCGGGCTGAGCGCGTTCTTCGACTCAATCGTGGGCGCTGCCGGTAGAATGAAAGCCTCTTCTTCCACAGTCCGCGTGCGGAGCCCACACCTAGTGGCGAACCTTGCCGATCCGCCCCTCCAGCAGCTGCAGGATCTGGTGAAAGAACTCGTCGCAGACGAGAATTCCACGCTGAGCAAAGAAGAGCTTGCTATCGCACACCGCTTGCTCTGGGAAGCGAAGGTACTGATCGGGGAATTTCTGGACCAACCCGATCCCGGCCTCACTTACTGGGTCGAACTTCCGGAAAAGAATTCCAAAAATGTCACACTCTGCGCAGCGCCGACAGATATCTCGTCCAGCGTCGGACCGATGTTGTTTCGCGAAAACACATCTGTGATTCTGACGAGCGCGACACTCGCCGTGGCCGGCTCCCTGGCCTACATCCAGAACCGCCTCGGCGCAAGGCCTGCGGAAACAGTCATCCTCGATACTCCGTTCAACTTCCGCAGGCAGATGAAAGTGGTGATCGCCGGAGACATCCCGCCTCCGGATGCGGCAACGTACGAGGGGGAACTGTCCGACTGGATTCTCTCCAGCGTCCTCAGAAGCGGCGGGAAAGCCCTCGTCCTCTTTACAAGCACAGCGCTGATGAAACGGACGGCGCACGCTCTCCGTGGATCATTCCACCAGGAAGGGCTGCAACTCCTCGTTCAGGGAAGCGGACCTTCTCGGTACGATCTGCTGGAGGAATTCAAACGGGATGTGAATTCGGTTCTGTTCGGACTGGACAGTTTCTGGATGGGGGTCGATGTTCCCGGGGAAGCACTCGAGCACGTCATCATCACGCGGCTGCCGTTCGCCGTGCCCGATCACCCGCTCATCGAATCGAGAACGGAATTCATCACTCAGAACGGCGGCAACCCGTTCATGGACTTCACACTTCCTGAAGCTGTCATCAAGTTCCGGCAAGGCGCGGGGCGTTTGATTCGCTCAACTTCCGACAGGGGTGTCATTACGATACTCGATTCGAGGGTTGTTTCGAAACGCTATGGACAACTGTTCCTCCGCTCGCTTCCCCCCTGCCCCGTGGAAATGATCTCCTCTTCAGGGGAAGTTGAAGAACAGGAAAGATTTGATCAGTCCTGATGATGCATCACCGTTCTAGAATCTATCTCAAGAGTCGTTGAATACGAGAGAATGCTGATCAAGATCAAAGAATGGCACACTGAAATCAATGCTATTGTGAGATCTCCACGGATGATCGATCTGTGACAATCTCGTGCCCGTTCTGTGTCATCTGTGTGCTACACATTGACCGAGCACTCCATCAGCATTGGTATTCTTGAGATCACTGGCAATATCTGCTCTCCGCTGAATCGATACGAGTTGCCGTTCAATCAGACGGACTTCCGCACGACTGTTGTGAAACCCGCCGTTTCCGTCTCCGAACTACAGCTACCAGTTCTTCTTGAGTAAATAGATGAAAATCGGGGCACCGACAACTGCAGTAACAACGCCAACGGGGATTTCAGAAGGAGCGAGCACGACTCTCGACAGCAGGTCACAGGCGACAAGATAGCTTGCCCCGGCAAGGAACGAAGCGGGGAGCAACAGTCGGTGGTCCGGCCCAAACATCAGACGGCAGGCGTGAGGCACCACAAGTCCGACGAAGCCAACCACGCCGCTCACGGAAACGGCAAGACCGGTAATAAAAGACGCGAGCAAGTACGAGAAGCGCTTGACCCTGTCCACTTCGACGCCGAGATGCAGCGCGGTCTCATCGCCGGTGGAAATCAGGTTGAAGTGACGGGCTTGTGTGGAGAGAGCGACCGAAGCCAGTAGAATCAGCGGCGCAACAACCCAGAACGACTGGATGTCTGCCGAACTCAGGTTTCCGATGAGCCACAGGTATGTCGTGCGAAGGTCCTGATTGACGAGCGCAGTGAAGAGAAGCACAATCGAGCTGAAAAACGCCCCGACCATGATTCCCGACAAGAGAAGAGCGTTCGTGTCGAGGATCCCGCGCCGGTGCCCCAGCGCGAAGACCAGAAGCATCACAAGTCCTGATCCCACGAACGAAAACAACGGCGTGGTAAAATGCGCCGCCCCGATACCCGCCATCATTGCGACAAGCGCACCGACGGTCCCACCACTCGATATTCCAAGTATATACGGCTCCGCCAGAGGATTTCGCAGAAGCGCCTGAAGCACAGCTCCTGCCACTGACAGGCCCGAGCCAACGATCAGTGCAAGCAGGACGCGCGGGAGCCTGATGGTGAAAATAATGGTGCGCTGCATCTCCATCGACGGATCGGAGGGGGAAGTCAGCGCGCGCCACAACTCCGAGACGGACATGGGGGTCGAACCGACCAGCAGCGAACCCGCAGCGACAACCACCAACACACCGGAGAGTGCGGCAAGCGTGACGATGGTCTTCCGGGGAGTCAGTGGGGTTCGTTTCATCGGGTGGAAAGGATCAGCCAATCTCTAATGTTATGTCCCGGAAAAGCCTTGACTAAGTCAGCAACCGAACTGAAAAAACACACACCCCTCAGCTCCCCTCTCACAGCCCACATTCCCACGCACGAGAGGGGACGTTTGTTTCAAGATACGCTGGAACCGACAATCTAAGCGCTAACAGTCCCCTCTGT
Organism: Ignavibacteriales bacterium; assembly: GCA_026390595.1. Lineage (NCBI taxonomy): Bacteria > Pseudomonadati > Ignavibacteriota > Ignavibacteria > Ignavibacteriales > Ignavibacteriales bacterium. Next base: position 2,618 of record JAPLFQ010000024.1, on the reverse strand, counting down.
GCGATGGCCGGAGTGTCGGGGAGAGGGGATGGAAGGGGTGTGTGCCTTCTCTTTTCGACGTATCCCCGACTCGCTTATTGACTTGTTCAAGTCAACTCCTGTACGGGACTCTAGGTTGGTTTCAGAGCGTGCCACATCTCCTCGAGGAGCGGCTGGAGCCCTTCCCTCGAGACAGAGGAGATGCACATGACCTTTATCTTCTTTCCAAATGAAATACGCTTCAGGCGTTTCTGCGCTTTTTCTTCGAAGAGATCGATCTTGGTCAGAGCAACGATCTTCGGCTTTTTCGCCAGCGCTGCGTTGTAGCTGGCCAGCTCGTTGAGCAGGATCTCGTAATCACGTTTCGGATCTTCGCTGATGGATTCGATCAGGAACACGAGCACTCTCGTCCGCTCGATATGGCGAAGGAACTGGATACCTAGCCCTTTCCCCAGATGCGCCCCCTTGATGAGCCCTGGCATGTCCGCAAGTGTGAAGCTCTTCCCTTCCGCGAAGCGGACAATTCCAAGATTCGGCGTCAACGTCGTGAAGGGGTAGTCGGCGATCTTCGGTTTCGCAGCTGAGACGACTGAGATGAGCGTGGATTTGCCTGCGTTCGGAAATCCGACAAGCCCCACATCGGCGATGAGTTTGAGTTCGAGATTGAGCTCACAATCTTCGCCCGGCGTCCCGGGTTCTGCTATCCTCGGGGCCTGGTTGGTGGAGGTCGCAAACTCTGCGTTGCCGCGCCCCCCTTTGCCCCCCTTGGCGACAACAACCTCATCTCCTTCGTGGAGCAGATCCCCGACGACTGTTCTGTCCGATCCCTGCATTACAAGAGTTCCGCACGGGACTCTGAGGACAACATCCACACCGGTCTTTCCAGTTTGGTCTTTTCCCCGCCCATTTTCGCCGCTTTCGGCTTTGTATGAACGCTTGTACCGAAAATCGAGCAACGTGCCGAGCTGCTTGTCAGCGCGGATGATGACGTTCCCGCCATTTCCTCCATTGCCGCCGTCCGGCCCCCCCTTCGGAACATACTTCTCCCGGCGGAAGCTGATCGTTCCGTTGCCGCCATTACCGGCCTTCACAAAGATGACAGCTTCGTCGATGAATTGCATGGAGTTTGCTTTCTGGTAGTGAAACTGGGACTGCGAGAGTTACTTCTCTTCGGGCTTGCTGTCTTCTCCGGGAAGGAACCGGCGTTGAACTTTGTCCGTGAACAGGATGCCGACTTCCGAAAACGGATCGACATCGTTGGTGATGAACACCTGCTGAAGATACGTCGATGCTTCCTTCCAATCCGCCATGCGGTTGAGTTGATCCAGCGATTCCCGGAACAAAAGGTCATCCTTCTGGAACACCTTCTTGATGAACGTCTTCTCTTCTGATGGTGAGAAGAGGGAATGCAGATTCACAAGTTCTCCCGGCGGGACTGGTTCTCCGTCGAACCCTTCCAGGACGTCGGGCTGTTCTGGCTGAGGAAGAAGAAAAGGCTCGTCTTCGACGAAATCAGAATAAATCTTGATAGGAGCCTTTGGGGCTTTCACGGCCTCCGTCACCGGTTCTTTCGGTTTGGGGCTCTCCTCCGTTTTCGCGGCCGGTTCCTCCGGAGCCTGCGCCTCGGGGAACTCGACTTCGGCATCCTCGTTCTTCGTCCTGACCTTTTCAATGAAGCTCGCAAGCTCACGAAGGCTCAGGCCGGTGATTTCGTTCCGATCCCGTTCGGTTTCCAGCCTCTCTTTGATATCGTTCAGCTTCTTGTCTTCGAAGAAGACGATCGCCGCGTTGATCGGGATCTTCGGCTCGGACGGTTCCTGGCCGGGGGTGAGGTTGGCAGACGCGATGAACCGAAGTATCGGTCGCGTCATGAGCGCCAGCTCGACGCTCGTATGCCGCGGAACGATTTCCCGGTCGATTTTCTCGAGGAGCTCCGTGAACTCTTCATACGTCATTTCCGCGAGCCCGCGCTCTTCGATGTAGCGCTTGATGATTTCCGCGTAGTACGAATAGTCGACGCAGTACCGGAGCTTTCGCCGGATATCCGACGTGGGACGGCGGCGCTGGTTCTCGAAAATGAAATTGAGCAGCGTCCACTGCGGGCGGCAGAGAAAGTTGAATTGGAAATGGACAGCGTGATCCAGCATAAGCGCAAAGTCGTGCTGGCCGAACACATAGTTGTGCACGAGCAGCAAGTCGATCTGTTCCTGCATCCGAAGAACTTCCCGCAGAGAATAAGGGAATTTCTTCGAGCGGACTTCCGTCTGACGCTCCTGCTGCAGCATCTGCTGCACCCGGGCTTTGAAGTAGGCCTTTACTGCGGGATGCAGTTCTGCCGAGAGAATGTCCTTCAAGCGAATACTCTCCGCCTCGCCGATGGTTCGGGATCGGACGGCGGTCATGATCTGCTCTATTTCGGTTTCAAAAATGTAGCCCATAGGGACGCAGGAGGTTCGGTCGTTGTGAATAGTAAACAGTGAAGAGTGAACAGTAAATCGTTGTCTCGTCCGGGAATAAGTTGACAGGTAGTAATTACCTACCAACAGGAGCCGGGCGATGGAAAAGGTACAACGTCGTTTCAGTATAGCATTTAAGCAAGCCGTAGTTGCGGATGTGACGTCGGGACAGTATACTGTGCT